>DASQZK010000155.1:0-3863 GCA_035638735.1 Bacteroidales bacterium | reverse complement strand
ACGGCGTGCCTCGAAATAAGCGGCAGCCGCCATAATGGCCGAAAGAAAGGCAATGATGGATGCGATAAGGGCATTCGAAAAATACAGCACGGTTTCGGACTGGCAGTATTCAGTATTCTTCTTCTGGCTACCGCCTTCCTCACCGTGCTGTATTTTTCGAATGCCCTTATCGCATCCATCATTGCCTTTCTTTCGGCCATTATGGCGGCTGCCGCTTATTTCGAGGCACGCCGTGCCGAAGGCCCGCGTACCCTCACACTAACCATCTTGATCATTACCATACTGGGCACTTTCATGATTCTTCTATGGACAGGCAACCTGTCGGGGTTGACCAGCAGGCATAATGGCAGTGTCGTAATCCAGGAACAGGAACGTGTTGTTGCCCCCCCTGCCGATGAAACGAAGAAAATGAAGGATATGGAAAAAGTGATTGAAAAACTGGAGACCGACAGCACAGGCACACCCCCGGACACTTCCAGATGACATTCCGGTACCGCTTTGTATTATCAGGATGACAGCTTTGCAAGCCGGTTAGCGGGCTCCGGCTCATGGAAGAAGATGAGCCGTTTACCAGAACGGCCCCACCTTTCAAAAAAAGACAACTTTTCCCGGTATAACAATTCCGGATCGTTATCATAGCCTGATACGATTTCCGGTGTCATGTTTCTTTTTGTCGGGATCAGATCAGTGGCGTAGATGTAACTCTCGTTATCGACAGAAAATACGGGCAGCATCATGCCACGTGTATGGCCGTCAGAAAAAATGATATCATCGAGATACGAGACGTTATCTGCTTTATCACAAAGGATCACGTTATAATACTTGTTGACAAGCTTGTTGAATCCTGGCAGGAATGAATCCCTTTCTTCCTCGGAAGGATGGTCAATTAGCTTGAACTGACTGGCACTCAGATATAAATTTGCATTGGGGAAAGCCGGAATAAGGTGATCTCCCTTTTGCGCAAAAATGCCTGCACAATGATCGAAATGCAGATGGGTAAGAAAGATATCCGTTACTGCACCGTGATCGTAACCTGCCTCATCCAAAAGTGTTGTAGCATCATTGAGATCCCTAAAATGGTAACCCGGAAAAAATGACTCTATCCACCTGCCAGGTCCGGGATCGATTACAACTTTGTGACCCTCCGATTCAAAATAAAGACCTCTGAGCGCTATATGTGATTGCCCGTGTTTAAAAGGTCCGGAGTTATCATCATTACAATGAATTTCCTGATACATCGTAGCATTATCCACTATGATGTTACCCGCTTCCAGGTATAACATGTTAATTGTTTTTATAACAGGCCGTTTTTACAAATATAATAATCAAAGATTAATTTTTATAATCCCGGATCATTTACACATCCTGCAACCACTATTCCCTATATTAGACACTGCTGAAAAAGGAGGAGTGCGATAGTCTCAGAATGGTTTCAGGTCTGTTTCAGGTCTGTTTCAGGGTGGTTTAGCCCTTTTGTATCATCGGGGATTTTCGCAGAGAACATTACCCATCTTGCAGCTGATAGCTGATAGCCGACAGCAAATTCAGAATAGTATGAGGATGGTTTCATGTGGTTTCATAAGGATGGGCCTCTAGTTGGAAAGGCTGCCTCTTTATCACACCGTCGTACCCGCTCCCGCGCTACCCCTCGGTCCCCTGGAAGGGGAAGGTCAGCCACACAACACTTTCGTTCATTGTCCTCAGAAGCCCCGATAGAGAGATCGGGGCGAAGGAGGTTATCTTTTCTTTGCTTTCCCTCTGCTCTCCCCACTTCTTCTTCACCCTGTCGTACCTTCGTACTCTCGTACTCTCGTACCCTCGTGTCATCGTTCCTTCATCCCCTCCGCCGGAAATATGAATTCTTCAATTCTTCCCTTAACTTTACAGCCTAAATAAAACTTCCATGCGTATCCATTTCATTGCCATAGGCGGCGCGGTGATGCACAACCTGGCCATCGCCCTCCACAAAAAAGGTTACCAGGTCACCGGCTCCGATGATGAGATTTTCGAACCTTCGAAAAGCCGGCTGGACAAATATGGATTATTGCCGCCGGAATGGGGCTGGCACCCAGAAAAACTGGATAAATCGGTCGATGCCGTCATCCTGGGTATGCACGCCCGGGAAGATAACCCGGAATTAAAACAGGCGCGCAAACTCGGACTGAAAATATATTCTTTCCCGGAATACCTCTACGAACAGACCAAAAAGAAAAAACGGGTGGTCATTGCCGGAAGTCATGGCAAAACCACCATCACCTCCATGATCATGCATGTGCTCCGGGACAATGGAGTCAGCTTCGATTACATGGTCGGATCCCAGCTCGAAGGCTTTGATACCATGGTGAACCTCGAAGAGACCAACCGGATTGCCGTTTTCGAGGGCGACGAATACCTCAGCTCACCGCTCGACAAGCGACCCAAGTTCATGCACTACAAGGCCGATATAGCTCTTATTTCGGGCATCGCCTGGGACCACATGAATGTTTTCCCCGAATATAAAACCTACCTCGAACAATTCACCCTTCTGACGCGGAATATGGATAAGGACGGCACCCTGGTGTATAATGAAGCAGATGAAGAAACCCGCAAAATTGCCAATGCCGCCCCCGGAGGTATTCACCGCATACCCTACCAGGCAGTGAATTACAGGGTCAGCAACGACCGGTTAATTGTGTACGACGACGGAGAAAAAACCACCCTGAATATCTTCGGAAAACATAACATGGAAAACCTGGCCGGGGCCATGAAAATCGGCGGCCTTCTCGGGGTGAATAAACAGGATTTCCTTTCATCGATGAAAACGTTCAAAGGTGCCAAAAAAAGACAGGAACTACTGTCCGATAACGGGAAGACAAAAGTATACCTTGATTTTGCACACGCCCCGTCAAAGGTGAAAGCCACGGTGGAAGCTTTTAAAGAAATGTTCCCCGACAAAAAACTCACTGCCTGCCTGGAAATTCACACCTACAGCAGCCTGAATAAAAACTTCCTGCCCCAATACAAGGGCAGCCTCGATAAGGCGGATGAAGCTGCCCTTTTCTATAATCCCGAGGTGGTGGCCCATAAAAAGATGGAAGCCCTGTCTGCGGAAGTCATCCGGGAATGTTTCGCCCTGCCACGATTGAAGGTTTTCGACAACAGGGAGGAACTGGAAGAATACCTTGGGGGAAAATCTTCTGTCGGCGGAGTACTATTGTTGATGTCTTCGGGAAATTTTTCCGGGATGGATTTTGAGAGATTTAAGGGGCGGTAAAATACAAACAGTCAAATTCAATTTTGATTTCAAATCGTAGAAATATTGTCCGCTAATCGAAATCATCGTAGGGTTTTTCACTTTCCGGCTAATTTCCATCACTCTGCCTCCAGCGAAGGCTAATATCGATAGAACGTTGAATAATCTGTGGTCCGCGGCGCTTCGTAGGACAGGTCCCGAACATTAATGTCGGGATGTGTAATATTTTCACAATTGTGTATATTTTTTACACAAACTCGTCATTTTTAACCATTATTCACCGAAGTGATATCTGAATCCCCATAAAGTACGCAGGCGGGTATCGTTTTCAAGCACAAATTCAGGTGCAAGTTCAAATACAAGGGACAACCGTCTAAAATCCTGCAGCGGCCATATTTCAAGTTGAGCAGGTATTGTAATGGCATTCAGCACATCCCCTCCCGAGAAGGGAACGGCATTAAGTCCCACGCCAACCGAGAACTGATGAAAATCAGCCTGCCTGAAATTATAGTAAACATCTGCCTCCAGTACAACGTCGGCAAAGTCACGGTTGGCAAACGCTTTGAGTTCAAAACTTGCTTTTTCTGCATGGCTCGTATTCACGCCAAGTGCATAGATTGAATAACTTGTG
>DASQZK010000154.1:0-3433 GCA_035638735.1 Bacteroidales bacterium | reverse complement strand
CAGTGACATAGTTGTTTTTTCGGTTTACGGGTATGCAAATTACGTAAAAAAGGAATGAAAAAGAATGCCTGCTGAAGGCCAGGTCCGGATGCCTGGCGATGGTAAAAAAAAACCGTCCCGTGATATTCCGGGACGGTTTTTCATTTGATCAAAATATGTTAGAAACCTGTTGGTGTTCCGACGCGCGTCATGGCGCAGCGGAAACCGAGGTCGTCGCGTGATTCTGTTTCGAGGAGGTACCGGCGAGTTCCGGGGCTGAGGTAATAGGCCCTGTCTTTCCACGAGCCGCCTTTGTACACTCTCACGTTATCGTTAACGAGTGAGGATCTTTCGTACTGGTTGTTTACATACATGTTACCTGTTCCAAGCTTGTAAGCTTCGGAGGTGGTATCCGTTTCTTCGTAATTCAGGGATGATCTCAGGTCGCCATCGCGGTAGTTCCTGTAATCCGACTTGCGGTAGTTGAACCGGCCTTCAGCGTCAGATTCAGTAATAGGAACACGTTTAATGTTACCGAGGCTGTCAATTTCCGGCGATCCGTCTGAATTCAGGTAAAGTTTATCAAACTGGTTACCACGGTAAGGATTAAAGCCGGCTACATCTTCGTAAGACATCGGACGGTATACATCGGCAACCCATTCGTTAACGTTTCCTGCCATGCAGTACAGGCCGTAATCGTTAGGCCAGAATGATTTTACGGGGGTGGTGATGGATCCGGCATCGTTGAGTGAGCCTGCAACACCCATCATGTCGCCGCTGCCTCGCTGGAAGTTAGCTCTCATCTGACCCATACTTTTGGGTTGGTCATTTCTCACGTTATGGCCGTTCCAGGGGTAAATTTTTCTTTCCCATACAAGCTCGTCGACGGTATTGCCTCTGAGTGCGAAGGCAGCAAATTCCCATTCAGCTTCTGTGGGGAGACGGTATTTCGGAAGAAGCAGGCCATCTTCCATCTTAACATTCCTGGTATCTTTATTGGGATCGAGGCTGGGAATAGGCTCGCGGTACGTAGGCTGATAGAGACCGAGCAGGAAAGCTTCGGTGGTGAAATGGTTGGCACCTTTCTGGTCGGTGCTCATCTCGATGATGCCTTCGTCAACAAGTTTCTTTTCGTTCACCCTGTCGGTACGCCACAGGCAATAATCATTAGCCTGGAGCCAGTTAACACCAACCACCGGATACTGGTTAAAGGTGGGATGGCGGAAGTAATAATCCATGTATGGTTCATTATAGGCCATCGGATCTCTCCAGACAAGTGTGTCGGGGAGAGCGTTGTTGACAATTTTCCTCTGAGGATCAATATCGGAACTGTAGACCCGCTCCAGCCAGTAAATATATTCACGGTAGTCGATATTCCTGACTTCGGTTTCGTCCATGTAGAATGAAGAAATGGTGACACGCCTTGGAACTGCATTCCATTCGTACATAACATCGTCTTCAACCCTGCCCATGGTATACGTTCCGCCTTCAATCAATACAAGACCGGGGCCGGTTTCCTGTTCAAAGGCATTCTTAACTTCAAACCCGCCATTGGCAGGATCGTTATATTCCCATCCTGTGGTGGTAGATTCCTTACCCGTACTGGTAGTATCTCTTCCCCCGCCACATGACGATAACATAGTGGCAGCGATAACATAGACAGGAACGAGTTTTAGATTGATTTTCATAGTATTAACAGGTTTGCTTTTGACCAAATTTAGAATTCCAAAATAGTATTAATTCTCAAAAATAACTAAATTTTGGGACATTTTATTGCCCGGTGCTTTATTTTCTTTCTGCCATCGGGCGTAATGATTAATGATATTTCATGCGTTCCCATCGACGGCAGTTTTATTGTCGGATTGCTTATCTGATGGTCATAACTGTAACGGATTCGGAAACTTTTGGTTACATATCCTGCCGAAAAAATAAGTGCACTGAAATCGAGACCGAGATCCTGCCTCAACCAGACCCCGGCAAGAAACTGATTTTTTACCAGTCCTTCCATACCATAATTGATCTGTGTATAGCTTTGCTGTTGCACATAAATCAAGTTGGGCGATAGTTGAAGAACTTCCTTGCCAAGGTGCCTTTCGTACACAGGAATAAAGCCGCCGGCATATACTGTCAGCTTGCGGGGCAAACGCGAGTCCGGATTGTTACCGGCCGACTGAACAGGCCTGGTAAGATGTGCCATCGAGATACCCCCGTAAATATTACGGTAAAATCCGGAAAAGCCAACCGTGAAGTCTGGAAAATCATTTTTAATATTCCCATAGCTTTCACTCTCATCGGCAAAGTTGAACGTCGCGGCATTCATTTGCCGTTGTACATAACCTGCTTCGAATCCTGCCGTTATGGTGAATTCGCGGGTTACATAAAGATGATAACTGTAAATGGCGGCCAGGGAGAGCTGGTTGACGGCCCCGTTTCCCTGTACATCATTCATAACCCGGATGCCAAAACCACCGTGCATCGGCTTCATGAACTGGTCGTACGATACACTGTAAGTCACAAAAGCATTGTCGATGCCGGGCCACTGGTTCCGGTAGTTCAGAAACAGGCGCCGCTCATTGTCACCTATACCGGCCCATGCCGGGTTCAGATAAAGTCGGTTCGCAAAAAACTGTGAAAAGGAAGGGTCCTGTGTGTGTGCCGGGAGAAACACAAACAGGAGAACAGTCGTGACAAAAAAATGGTTTATCCCTTTCATTCCCTTAATATGTGGTGTGTCGTTGCAGTTTAAAGTGACAATAAATAATAGGTAAACTTCGTTTATCAAACGGAAATATAATTCTTATGTTTTATTTTGCGCTGAAAATTCTGATATAAGTGATATTGTACACTAACCTTCTATCTTAATAATGAAATTTCTTTTGCCTTTGCTTTTGATGTTATCATTACCGGTTACAGGGCAGAACTGGTATCTCAAACGCTCAATTCCATGGAACCACCCGGAAGCGTCGGACACCGTTATGACATTTAAAGATATTACTTCTTTTGCCAAATCTGATTACGAAAATAATAATTCTTTGTTGCCCCGGTACTTTGATATTGTCCGATGGCAGCAGGAAAATCCAGAGGTTAAGGTCAGTTTTTTCCGCGCCGAGTACCAGGCGGTAATGCCCGACGCAGAAGCAGAAGGCAGGTTTTCGGACCTTGGCGACTCCATCCTTATAGATACGCATATTTCCATTGGTTCAGGTAAGCCTTTTTTGCAGTTCGGCCTGTTGCCATTCCGCAAAAACCCTGTTACAGGCAGCGTCGAACGCCTCATATCCTTTGTGCTGAAGGTCGAATCAACACCCCTGGCCCGCGCGCAAACTTTCCGGGAATCTCCGAAGAAGGGAGCTGCAACGGCTGTTTCCCTGCTTTCAACAGGTAACTGGTATAAGATCAGGGTAAAGGAAACAGGTATTTATAAGCTCACTTACGATCAGCTTGCCACCATCGG
>DASQZK010000153.1:0-2569 GCA_035638735.1 Bacteroidales bacterium | reverse complement strand
CGATTTGAATATCGTGGCGGACGCATTCCCTGACCAGGAGGAAGCCGGGATCGGAGATCCCCGGGGTACCGGCATCACTCACCAGTGCGATGGTTTCGCCGCGCATCAGTTGTTCAACAATCCCGGTAAGCGTTTTATGTTCGTTAAACTTATGATATGACCGCAGGGGTTTGCTAATTTCGTAATGTCTCAGGAGTATGGACGTCTTGCGGGTATCTTCGGCGAGAACCAGGTCGGCTTCCTTAAGAATGTCGATAGCTCTGAGGGTAATATCCTTCAGGTTCCCTATTGGCGTTGGCACAAGGTAAAGCCTGCCCATATCAGGAATGTGTGAATTTTCTGCGAACCAGGGAGAGCAGTTGCTGAACATCAGCGCTTTCCATATTCCACTCAAAATTATCAGACAGGTAATTGTATGCTTCATCGAAATTGGAAGCATGATCGAGGCTGTCCATGGTGGCTCTGAACTTACCGGCATCGCCGTTGAAGAGTTCACGAATAAAGAAAAATTTATCGTTTATACCCATACTGCCCGATATGCTGGTAATGGGTGACGATAGCAGGCGGGAGGAGATATCCTGTTTCCTGGCATGTTCGCCGAGTTTTTCATTAATGTGGGCGGTCTGATTTAAAAGTTTCTCGGCAAGGATCTTCTTTTCGTGTTCTGAAGCGGATTTAGCGGGTTTAGGCTGTTGTGCTTCTGTCTGTGTTTTTTCCTCTTTTCTCTCCTGTTCAGTCTGTCCTGCCGGTTTTACCGGTTCAGACTGTTCTGCCGGTTTCGTATCTGCCCCGGTGGTTTTCACAGCTTCAGCCGGTTTTTCGGGTTTAGCTTCCGGTTCTTCTGCCTGTCTTTCCTTCTGTTGGGCAGGTGACGGAGGAACTGTTGAAGCCGTTATGCTATCTCCGTTGCGGAACATCAGGAGAATCTCGTAAACATTCCTTAATTTTGACAACGCAAGATCGAGTTCGATGTTAGGGATCTCGGAATAATTTTCAAAATTCCCCACCAACTTTTCTATATCTTGTATATCTTTAGTAATGATTTCAAAGGTGTGCTTATATCCCATAATAATTTGCCGGATAATTGGTTCTGTTTGAAATATAATCACAAAAGTAACGATATTATTACGAATATCTTATTCAATGTTTCTTGAAAATTCAATAAATAAGGAAGAGAAGAGAGGCTGGATTGAGGTCATTTGCGGATCGATGTTCTCCGGTAAGACGGAGGAATTGATACGCAGGTTGAAGCGAGCCAGGATCGCAAAACAGAAAGTGGAAATTTACAAACCGCATGTAGACACCCGCTACTCGGAACAAGAGGTTGTTTCGCACGATGAGAATTCCATTTTATCCACGCCCGTCAGTACAGCAGGAAACATCCTGCTGTTGGCTACCGACGTTGAAGTTGTGGGCATTGACGAGGCCCAGTTTTTTGATAACGGCCTTGTGGAAGTCTGCAATGTTCTGGCAAACCGCGGCATACGTGTGGTGGTGGCCGGACTGGATATGGATTATATGGGCCGGCCGTTTGGACCTATTCCGGGCCTGCTGGCCACGGCCGAATATGTGACGAAGGTGCATGCCATTTGTGTACGTTGCGGGAACCTGGCGCAGCATTCACACAGAACCAATGACACCGAAAAGCTGGTGCTGCTCGGGGAGACAGATATTTATGAACCGCTTTGCCGCAAATGTTTCAATAGGGAAAAAGAACGCCAGAAAAAGGAAAAGCAAAAATGAGATCGTTCAGCAGTGGTGAAATATCAGGTATCGTGAACGGCCGGCTTTCAGGTCCGCCCGCCCGCATGATCAACCATGTTATCATTGACAGCCGGCGTTTTACTGATCCGGAGGGTGCAGTTTTCGTGGCATTACGCGGTGAACGGAACGATGGTCATGCCTACCTCACCGAACTTTTCAACAGAGGTCTCAGGTGCTTCATTGTCGAAGAGATCCCGGACAGTATCGACTTCGCAGGGGCTTCCTTTATCACCGTTGACAACAGTCTGGCGGCCTTGCAGCAGTTTGCAGCATCCATCCGTACTGCTTTTGAAGGCGAAGTCATCGCGGTTACAGGAAGCAACGGGAAGACCATAATAAAAGAATGGCTGTACCAGTCACTTAACAGGCAACTCCCAATAGTACGAAGTCCCCTCAGCTATAACTCCCAGGTTGGTGTCCCTCTTTCGTTGTTTCTCCTCGACCGTACATATCGTATGGCAGTGGTGGAAGCAGGTATTTCACTGCCTGGTGAAATGGCCCGGCTCGAAAAGATGATTCGACCCGATACCGGCATTTTCTCAAATATTGGTCAGGCTCATCAGGAAAACTTTGATTCACCCGACGACCGAGTGGCCGAAAAGATGAAGTTGTTCGTACATTGCCGTAAACTCATCTATTGCAAAGATCACCATAACATTCACCGACATGCCTCCAGTCTGCCCGCAGGCGTGAAAAGGATTACCTGGAGTGCCATTGAAATTGCCGATTACATGGTTAGTCATAAGACGGATGGCTCGGCTTCCTCAATATCAATTGAGGGTTTATTCACATGCCGCTTTACGAT
>DASQZK010000152.1:0-5932 GCA_035638735.1 Bacteroidales bacterium | reverse complement strand
CATGGTTTCTCGATCCTGAAACGCGAATGAACCCGCATCTTGAGTATGGACAGTCTATTCCCGGCATCACAGAAGGAAGAGGAATTGGCATCATCGAGACAGATGTGTTCATCAATGTCGCCGAGGCCATTTCTATACTCGATGATGCAGGCGTTCTGACGCAAGATGAAAGGTCTGAATTAACTGAATGGTACCGTTCCTATAACCACTGGCTTCTGACAAGTAAAAAAGGATGGGATGAAAGGATGTGGCCCAATAATCATGGGACATCCTATGATGCGCAGGTCGCCTCTTATGCCATCTTCACCAACGATGACTCAATTGCTTCAATGATCCTCGACTCGGTAAAGATCAAGCGTATCGAAACCCAATTTGAAGCTGACGGTTCGCAGCCATTGGAACTGAAACGAACCAAAGCCATGGGATACTCCATCTATAATCTCATTCACCATGCACGAATTGCCACCATTGCTGAAAATTACGGAATGGATCTTTGGCACTATCAGAATTCAAAAGGCGGGGGTATCACCAGGGCCGTAAAATACCTGATTCCTTATCTCTCCGGGGAAAAAGAATTTCCTTATCAGCAATTAGGAGGAATTGAAAGCCAAATTCCCCGGTTCAAGGAATTATTAAGAATGAATCCTTATGGTTGGGATGATCCTGAGATTTCCCGTTTCCTGGAAGAATATAAAAATGTACCCTATCATGGTGAATTTCTGGATTTGATCTATCCGGTGTTTGAATAAAAAATCCATTTTTCAGAATGCTGTAAATAAAACCTGGAATATCGAAAAAATGAAAATGAAATCAATTCAGACAATTATTGCGCTTGCCATACTGCTTCTTTCTGCTATCGCATGTAAAAAAACAGACAATACTGCTGACATTTTTACCCCTCCCCAACGGGGTTTCACGAGTATTGCACCGGCACAGAACTGGCAGCACAGTTTACTTACCGGTAACGGAACTACCGGGGCCCTGATCAGGGGAGAACCTTATAATGAAATCATCACTTTAAGTCATGAGAGCCTGTATCTGCCCTTTATAAAAACAGAAGGATATATGGAGATGGCTTCGCATCTTCAGGAAATACGAAACTTATGCCTGGCCGGGAAATATGATGAGGCGGCCCGGATGATCCCGAAAATCCGCGAAGAACAGTCTTATCAGGATATCAGGGACCCTTTTATTGCTGCCTTTAACCTGCGCATTCACCAAGCTCAGGATTCCGTTATCAGGTATCAGCGCTCAGTAAATTTCATGACTGCCGAAGCCACCGTGTCGGTAGAAAATCAAAAGAATCGTTTCCAAAGAAGCACCTTCGCCTCCCGAGCAGATGATATTATTGTGGTCCGGTTGAAAGGTGATAAAAAACTTTCCGCAAACTTTTCATTTGATGGCCTGGAACCTGAAAATGAAAATGAGAAGGAAATTGTTGCCGAGGGGATTAAAAGCAAGCAGGAAGGAGTTAAAGACGGCTTGCTTTATTTTCGATCGCTGTTTGCCAACAGCAATTCCTTTAATCCGAATATCGGATATGAGGGCGTTGGAAAAATCATTGCACAAGGCGGTTCGTCCACCAGTACTGACAGCACCATAAGCGTTAAAGATGCCAAAGAAATTGTGGTGCTGATAAAAATTCGCCCAATCCTGAAAACAAATAAGGAACAGACAAATTTCACGGAAATTACGGCTTACCTGAATAATCTTAATCCGGATTATAAGCAGCTATTGGCACGGCATGCTCAACTGCACGGTGAATTAATGAGCCGGGCAAGTCTTTCCCTTGATGCGCCTGAAGAGAACAGGAAGCTTCCAACAGAAGAACTTATAAGTTTAACAGAGCATAAGGCCGATCCTTTGGCCATGATTGAACGGGCATTCGATGCCGGTCGCTATAACATCTTATGCAGCACAGGAAAGAATCCTCCAAACCTCCAGGGAATCTGGAGTGCCACCTGGCTCGCAAACTGGTCTGGCAGTTTTACCACCAACGGCAACCTTCCCTGCGCCGTTTCGTTTAACCTGATGGGCAACACGCCGGAGTTGATGGACGCCTATTTCAGGTATTATGATTCCCGTTGGGATCAATTCCGGGAAAATGCAAGACTTTTCAAGGGTACCAGGGGCTTTCATGTGCCGGCTCAGCTTACGGTCAGTCCCAGGTCCACTAACTTTACCGACCGTCATCCCCATTGTTTCTGGAACGCAGGTGCAGCATGGGCTCTGCAGTATTATTACGACTATTATCAGTACACCGGGGATACGAAATTTCTTGCAGAAAAGGCCTATCCTCTTATGAAAGAAGCAGCCTGGTTTTATGAAGATTTCCTGATAAAAACAGCAAAAAATAACAAGCTAGCCTTTGTGCCTTCCTATTCTCCCGAAAACTCCCCAACTGCAAAAAACACGTCGCCCCTGGTCATCAATGCTACCATGGATATCGGTGCGGCAAAGCAGCTTCTTACCCACCTCATTGATGCTGCTGAAATTCTGAACAGAGACTCAGGTTCAATAAAAAAATGGAAGGCCATTATTGCAGATCTGCCTGATTATGAAGTTGGCCTGGATGGTTCATTTCGTGAATGGCTCTGGCCCGGGCTAGCTGAAAATAATGCACACCGGCATGCTTCTCAATTATATGCTTTATTCGATGAACGACCTCCGGAAATTGTAGACAATCCCGATTTAGTCAATGCGGTTGAACACACCATACGCCAACGATTCGAGCATCAAAAGGAAAGGCCTGTAATGGCCTTCGGCCTTGTACAACTGGGACTTGCATCGGCCCATATCGAAAATAATGATCTGACCCAGGAAATAATCAATTTCCTCGCAAATGGATACTGGACTGCAGGCATGGGCTCTTTTCATAATCGCAATGACCTTTTTAATGTAGATATTTCGGGAGGCTTCCCCTATTTATGTGCATCGTCTTTGGTTTATGCCGATCCGGGTTATATTCGTTTCTTTCCGGCTCGGCCGGTACAATGGAAAAGTGGAACCATAAAGGGATTGCTCCTTCGGGGAGGGATAACGGTAAAGGAATTAACCTGGCAGGAAGAAACCGCATGGGCGAAGTTACTGTCAACCACAAAACAGACGGTAGTTGTGGAAAACTCAAAAGGCATAAAAAAAGACTATGACCTTCCAGCCGGAAAGGAGACCAGAATTGAGATCGAATAGTAAAACAGTTAATAATTCAGACGATGGATGAGGCAACCGTCACTAGTACCATAAAATTACACGTTTATCAGTATAATTTAAATCGAAGTTACTGGTCATAACATTCTGAAGAAAGGGTTTTGGGCGTCATGCCTGAGAGTACGCGTCAAAATGAAAATATCATGAACGATCTGACAGGTAGAGTAAGTAATTGTCGAAGTTATCACGCCCGATTCGGGATCCGGTACCCCCTGTGCCAGTATATGACAGAAGCCGTCAAAAAGGCGGCTGAGAGCTTAACGTTAGTTATTGTATAAGAGCATAAAATTAAAGACATGAATGGTATACGAATGATGACGGCCCTTGGTGTGAAGAATGTGCTCACAACCTGCATAAATGAACGCATTACATTTATAAGTCAAATACCGCGGCGTAGCGAGATTGAAAAGGCTTTAAAAGAAGCTCTTTAACTGAAGATATAATCTGAACAATACCAACATGAGTATTCCTTTACATCTAGTTACGGGATTTCTGGGAAGTGGGAAGACATCTTTTTTGAAACATTATCTCGATGCATTCTCGGGAGTGCGAAAGATTGGTGTTATACAAAATGAGTTTTCTTCAGCTGGTATTGATGGAGCTATTATTCGTCAAAATAAAGGCGTTTACCAAATGATGGAGGTTAATAATGGTTCGGTGTTTTGCGTGTGTTTGCTGGGAGGGTTTATCGATTCGCTGAGCACTTTTGTTGATGACAATCAACCCGATGAAATCATCATGGAAGCTTCCGGTCTTTCTGATCCGGTGAGTATCGGACAAATTTTTCAAGCTGAGAAACTCCGTGACAAAGTTTATTTGGGCTATTCCTGGACCATTCTTGATGCAAAGAATTTCGAAAAAATCTCTCCCATTCTATCCATTCTGGAGCATCAAATCAGGATGGCCGATACGGTTGTAATCAATAAATGTGATCTGGCAGAAATAGACGATGATTCCGGGATCGTTGCAACAGTAAAAAAAACCAATCCGTTCGCCAGAATTATAAACAGCTCGTTTGGCCGTATTCGCTTTGAAGAAGGAAGAAACGTCTTTAAAATTTTCCCTGTGCCTAAAGACAGAAATAGTTACAGGCCAGATATTCGGTCTGTTGTAATTAAATCCAGCCGTACGATCCCTCTTGAAAAATTAAGAGAGTTTATTGATTCGGAGAAAGAAAATTTTATCAGGTGCAAAGGATTTGTTAATATCGGGAAATCTCAAAAGGTATTGGTGCAGAGCACTTTCGAAGATTACAGCTTTGAACAGGTTGATTATTTTCCGGGGGTTACGGAGATAATTGCCATTGGCAACTTTGGGGAAGTCGATTATACCAGGAAATTTGAAAATTATTGTAACAATGATTAGAGAATTCCATTTCAGGATTGATGAGTTGACTATTGATCATAAAGAAATCGCTACTTTATTGGGATATCCTAATGGAGAAAGCCCTGCATCTTTTAATCATCATTTTCAGGAAGCGCTATGTTATGCTCACAACCTGGAGGACATCGGGGCCACAAACCGAGTTATTGATAATGTTATACCAGACACTAAAGAAAAGAAGGTATGGACCGAAAATATTCATTTTGAAGTTGGCAAGATGATCTGCCATGAATTGAACGGCTCTGAAAAAACCGGCATTTTTTATCTCCACAACAGGAGCATCTATAAGCAGGAAATCCGTGGAATGCCGCCATGGGGAAAATCCCGTTTTAGGCTGGGTTTACGATGGCCTGGACAGTTTTAATGCTGAGGCAGCATGCAATCGCATACAACTAAATCTAAAGAGGATATTAAAGAAGAAAACGTAAATAGTACTAACCGTTACAGCCCTGGTTATTGTCAATGGGATGTCGGGGATAAACATAAGATCCTTTCGCTTTCCGGAGAAGACCCTTGTGGCAGGAAATTAAAATCATCGGCTTTAATGAATCCGGTGAAATCTATCAGTGGATTAATCGGTTTGGGGGTTGATGTTAAATATCGGTATTACGTGTGTGTCAGATATAAAAGTAAGCACTTTGTTTCGGGTAAACTGGCTGAAAGTTAAAGTAATGAGTCAAGTCTTACTAAATTAATTTAAACTTGAACTGAGCGATTTACAATAAATATAAACGAATGATTATTAGCCTGATAAGTGCATTTAGTTTGGGTAAATATTTGGTAATTATGAGACATTTTAAACTTAAAAAATCATGAAAAAATTACTACCACTAATTCTATTATTTGTGTTTGGAACTGTTTATTCGCAAACACCTTATGATCCATATCAGAATGAAACAAAAGAACAAAAAGATGAACGAATGGCCTGGTGGCGCGATGCACGATTCGGCATGTTCATTCACTGGGGAGTCTATTCCGTACCGGCAGGCACGTACCATGGAGAACAAATAAAGGGCATCGGGGAATGGATCATGCTCAATGCACAGATCCCGGTTAAGGAGTATCGCGCTTATGCAAAGGAATTCAACCCGGTGAAATTTGATCCGGAGGAATGGGCGAAGCTCGCGAAGAAGGCAGGCATGCGCTACATGATCATCACATCAAAACACCATGATGGCTTTGCTTTATTTCCTTCTGAGGTTACAGACTGGGATGTAGAAGATGCAACACCCTATGGGAAAGACCTGATCGGACCTCTCGCAAAAGCTGCCCGGGGAGAAGGACTGAAATTCGGTCTTTATTATTCACAGGCCCAGGACTGGACGCATCCGGGTGGCGCAAA
>DASQZK010000151.1:0-2829 GCA_035638735.1 Bacteroidales bacterium | reverse complement strand
ATTCCTGACACGTCAGAAAGTTTCTTCTTGTAGAAAAGCAGTTTACAACCCGTAGGGCATTCATCCTGCACGCGGCATGGCTGGTTCAGGCTTGCGCCCATTGACCAATATTCCTCACTGCTGCCTCCCGTAGGAGTCTGGTCCGTGTCTCAGTACCAGTGTGGGGGATCATCCTCTCAGACCCCCTAGTCATCGTTGCCTTGGTGAGCCGTTACCTCACCAACTAACTAATGACACGCATGCCCATCTCTAACCGCCGGAGCTTTAATTATAAAAAGATGCCTCTTTGTAATATTATGGGGTATTAATCCGAATTTCTCCGGGCTATGCCCCAGTTAGAGGTAGGTTGCAAACGCGATACTCACCCGTGCGCCGGTCGTGTACTCCCGAAAGAGCCTTACCCCTCGACTTGCATGTGTTAGGCCTGCCGCTAGCGTTCATCCTGAGCCAGGATCAAACTCTTCATTGTAATTATGAAATTTTAAGTTCTGTCTCAAGATTTATTACTAGTACCTCAATTAAAAATTGATAGTGCCTCTTCTACTTTTTTCTTACCTTTTCAATACCTTCAAAGAACTTGTCTTTCTTATATTTTCGGACTGCAAAGATAAACATTTTTACCCTTTTTCGCAATCTTATTTTTTCTTTCTGAGAACGTGCTTTGTAAAAGCGGATGCAAAGATAACAACTTTATTTCTTAATCTCCAAATCTTTTTTCAAATTTTTTTCGATCGTTGCTTACACCCTTTAAAGAACTTTTACTGCTTCGGAAAGCGGCTGCAAAGATATGAATTTTAATTTGAATTCTGCAAATCTTTTTTCACTTTTTTTTGCATTCCGTTTTTCCAGTCTTTCTAAGAACTCCCTCGCTGTGTTTGGGGCTGCAAATATATGCTGTCATTTTTGACTTACCAAAACTTTTTTCAAGTTTTTTTTGACCCCTTTTTTCAGCTGTTTTGAGAACGTTTTTCCCGTGTTTGGGGCTGCAAATATAGAAGCCCTTTTCGGACTTACCAAAACATTTTACCTCTTTTTTTTGAAGAAAAAATCATTGCATTGATTATCACCATACTTACACTTCACCTTTTTTGGTCCGCCCTTTCCTTTCCCCGTTATAAAGCCCGCCCTAATATCCCTTACCTCTTTTCCCGGCCTCATATAATAACAGCATATTCACCCTTCTTACACCTGTTTTCCCCGTAAAAAAAGCTACACTAACTGCAATGTTCCCCTACCTTATTCGTCTTTCGGATGAACGAACCGTTCGGAAACACCATAAAACTATCGTACCATGCTTAGAAATTATTTCGTATCAGCCCTCAGAAACATTGCAAGGCAAAAACTGTTCTCCTTAATAAATATTGCCGGACTGGCCGCCGGAATAGCCGTCGCTATATTTATCTTCCTCTGGGTTGAACAGGAAATGAGTTTCGACAGCTTCCATGCCAACGCCGACAACATATATAGAGTTGAAGAAAACCAGTTCTATCAAAACGGAACCTACCACGTCCAGGTCACACCCTGGCCTTCAGGACCGGTGTGGGAAAGTGAAATCCCCGAAATCGCCAGCTCTGCACGCTTCGCCTACGCCGGTAACCTGCTTTTTAGCCACGATGATAAACGCTTTTATGAAAACCTGGCGTGGGGAACCGATTCATCATTCTTTTCCATCTTCTCCTTTAACCTCCTTCAGGGAGACCCTTCCAAAGTGTTGAGCAAACCACACTCGATTGTCATCAGCGATGAAATGGCCAGAAAGTACTTCAACAACGACAACCCCGTGGGCAAAATGCTGCAAATTAATAATGATCAGCTCTTTGAAGTAACCGGCCTGTTCGAAAAGATAGCCGATAACTCTTCCTTCAACTTTAACTTCCTTTTATCGTTCGACTATATGAAGGACACGCCCTGGTATTCCGACCGGTGGGACAGCAATTCCATCCAGACCTTTGTTCTGCTTAAACCCGGCACTGATCCTGTCCCGGTGAATACAAAACTGACAGAGGTGGTCAATGAACATAAGGCAGACAACGATATCCGGTTTATGCTTACACCACTCAAAAAGATGCACCTGTATTCATGGTTTGGTTTCGACCCAAATAAAAAGGGCATCCAAAATGTATATATCTTCTCGCTGGTAGCCTTATTTATGCTCATCATTGCCGCCATCAATTTCATGAACCTGACAACGGCCAAATCATCCACCCGCTCCAGGGAGATCGGCATGCGTAAGATCACCGGTGCCCACCGCAGTAACCTCATCTTTCAATTTATGGGCGAGTCACTCATCATGAGCATTATGGCAACAATCCTGGCCTTACTTATCGTGGCGGTAGTGCTGAACACCTTTAATACTGTGTCGGGTAAACATTTTACTTTTCACGATCTGCTCAGACCGGGAATCCTGGCAGGTATCTTTGTCATTACCCTGGGCACCGGCATTTTTGCCGGACTATACCCGGCGATTGTCCTCTCGGGCATGAAACCATTGACCATAATCAGGGGTAAAAACGGCAGTCCGACAGGAAAAGGATTGTTCAGGAAGGTGACCGTCATCATTCAGTTCAGCCTGACCATTATATTAATAACCGGCAGCATCGTTATTTATCGCCAGCTCCGGCTGCTGCAAACACAAAAGCTGGGTTATACAAAGGAAAATCTGTTGTACATTCCTCTGCGTGGAGAAATGAAGGCCTCTTACCATGCCATTAAGGATGAACTTTCAAAATCGACCGTCGTTGAGAACCTGACTGGCACCGTTCACCCTCCACATGCCATAGGAAGTAACTCAGGCGGAGCCTGGTGGCCCGGTAAAGATCCCGACGAGCA
>DASQZK010000150.1:0-5541 GCA_035638735.1 Bacteroidales bacterium | reverse complement strand
TCCCGGGAGATAAAACCACACCGTCGACCAGCTTCTTGTTATATCCCATAAAATTTGCCACAAGGTAAAATTTACCGTTAGGTATATTTTTAAGCGTAAATGAGCCGTCGGGGCCTGAAATACCACCTGTAACAAGACTTGAATCGCTTGCGTGATATACGGCCACACTGGCAAATTCCATCGATTTTTTCGTTTTTGAATCTATCACATGCCCCTCAATGGTGCCCAGGGGTCCACCCTCTCCCCTGACCATATTTGCAGGTGGTTGCGAAAATAGTGAGAGGGTTAACAGGCATAACAAACCTGTAAAAACAATCTTTTTCATTCTTTCTGTTTTGATATTAAGTATGTTGTTTCGTCTCTTCAGCGGATTCAATAAGCGAAACGTCCTGCCCAACTGAGCCCTGTTAGCTGATGAATCATTTACTTGGTTAGACAACCAGGCGTAGGTATTTATTCAACAGAAAATAAGAAAAAATGTTTATGTTGAAAAATCTTTTAAAGTAATTGTAAATGTGAAAGTTACAAGCCAATTTCGGCGGCTCTTTTCCAGAACCATTTTAATAATCTGGGTTACAGTTGGTAAGATGGCGTCGCCCTCATTTGGCACACACCACTTTGCACCTCTAACAATGATGTTAAAAATAAGTTAATCAATTATATACGAGGTTAGTCAGAACACAAACCCATTGAAAATACAATAAATAAAAGCTGATTGACGGAGTCTGTTCAGAAAAGTGTGTCATTTGTCGCAGGGAAACGCCGCGTAACGCTTTCCTGCGGTAATGACACACTTTTTCTGAATAGATTCGGTTAAAGTCGTGCGATTATTCTTAAACGATGATATGACTAAGTGCGTCGATATAGGCTTCCACTGAAGCAGTTACAATGTCGGTTGAGGCCGAGAATCCATAATACATAACGCCTTTATGTTCCACCTGGACATGCACCTTACCCAGATCGTCACTGCCTCTGGTGATGGCCTGGATAAGAAATTCCTCCAGCTTCACTTTTTTGGACACGATTTTTTTCACAGCGCTGAAGGCAGCGTCAATAGGGCCGTTCCCTTCACTGGTAGCCGTCCACTTCTCCTTGTTTATTTCCAGGGTCACCGTAGCTACCGGTACCGTACCTTTTCCACAAAGTACCTGGAGATTTTTCAGAAGAATCCTGCGGTCGTTCTTGATTTCTTTCCCGGCGAGGATCATGATATCTTCGTCTGTAATATCCTTTTTCTGATCGGCGAGGTTCAGAAAGGCATCGTACACTCTGTCGAGATGTTCTTTTCCCATTTTGAACCCGATTTTCTCAAGGCGGTGTTTCAAGGCTGCACGGCCACTCCGGGCTGTTAGTACAATAGCGGATTCATTGATGCCTACAGCCCTGGGGTTAATGATCTCGTAATTCTCACGTCGCTTAAGTACGCCATCCTGGTGTATGCCAGAGGAATGGGCAAATGCATTACGACCAACGATAGCTTTATTGGGCTGAACAGGCATTCTCATCAAATTGGAGACCAGCCGGCTGGTTTTGTAAATACGGCGGGCATTGATATTGGTGACCAGGTCAAGATGTTTACGGCTTTTGAGAATCATGACCACTTCTTCAAGTGACGTATTACCAGCTCGTTCTCCAATGCCGTTAATGGTTACTTCCACCTGTCGTGCACCATTCATGATCCCGGAAATGGTATTAGCCGTTGCCATGCCAAGGTCGTTGTGGCAATGGGTGGAAAGAATGATATTATCGACACCTTCTACGTGTTCTTTCAGGTACCTGATTTTCCGGCCAAATTCTTCAGGAAGGGTATATCCGGTGGTATCTGGAATATTAATAGTAGTAGCACCGGCTTTAATCACGGCTTCAACCACCCTGGCAAGGTATTTATTGTCGGTACGACCGGCATCTTCGGCGTAAAACTCGACGTCGTCTACAAAACTCCGGGCATACTTTACGGCTTCAACGGCACGTTCGATGATCGCTTCCGGATTACTGTTCAGCTTATCGTAAATATGGTATTGGGACGTACCAATACCTGTGTGTATACGTCCTTTTTTCGCATATTTTAGAGATTCGGCTGCGACCTCTATATCTTTTTTAACCGCTCTTGTTAGCGCACAAATGGTGGGTTCGCTAACAGCTTTTGATATTTCTACTACCGAGTTGAAATCACCCGGACTTGAAATAGGAAATCCAGCTTCTATAATGTCAACACCGAGAACTTCAAGTGCTTTTGCCACTTCAATTTTCTCTACCGTGTTCAATTGGCATCCGGGAACCTGTTCACCATCTCTCAAAGTGGTGTCGAATACGAAAACTCTGTCTTTTGCCATAACCTAAGTATTTAATAAAAAAAATACCGGAAGGTGAAGAATATGTTCGCCAACCGATAATTGTGCAATATCACATACAAAACAAATAATAATTATATTAAAAAACCAGTCTTTTATTGAATAATTAACAACTAAAAAGAAATACGGTTTAGAAACAAGAAGAGAAACAGGGTGTTTTTCTTTCGATTTGTAAAGAATACCGGAAGAACTGTCATAATACCGGTTCATACCAGATCCAAGCCGTGCTCATGATAGTAAAAATCCGGAAAAAGCATAGCCATTCCCGGATTTTTGCAACAACAAGACAATGTTTAACTAGCCACTGTCAATTCAGTTCATTCTTTAGCTGTTCAACCCAGGCATTGATTCTTTCCTTGTTTTTGGAAGCCTGATTTTCGTAGTCGATAGCCAGTCCGCAAAATTTGCCATCCCGGAATGCACGTGAGCCCTCGAAGTTATAATCTTCAGCAGAGGTGTAACCAACAATTTTGGCTCCTCTTTCATTGAGAAAATCAGCCATGATGCCCATGCCGTCGACGAAATTTTCGGAATAGCCTTTTTGGTCTCCCAGCCCAAATATCGCGAAGGTCTTGCTTTTCATATCATGATCTTCCAGGTCGGGGAGAAATTCATCCCAGTAGTTTGGTAGTTCACCATCAAACCACGTGGGAACGCCGACGATAAGGTTATCGTATTCAAGTAATTTATCAGCGTTTATCTCTTCTGTGTTAAGCATATCAATACGTTCGTCTCCAAAGGCATCTTTAATCTTTGCAGCGATTTTTGCTGATTTCACGGTGTTGAAACTGTATATTATTGCGGTTTTCTTCATACGTAACAGGTATTGTTTTCACCTTACAGGGTAAGGGTAAAAGTTTTATATTTCATTTAATATTCGATGAGTTCACGGGCAGCAGCCAGTATTTTCACTGTGTTGGGCAGGATTGCTTTTTCAAGTATCCTGTTAAACCCAACCGGAGTGAAAGTAGCCCCTATGCGTTTTACCGGACCGTCGAGATATTCGAACGCTTTTTCATTGATAAGCGAGGCTACTTCGCCTCCGAAACCGCCAAATACTTTGTCTTCATGAACAACCATCACTTTACCGGTTTTCCTGACGGTTTTTAGAATAGCTTCTTCATCGAGCGGATTAAGCGACCTCAGGTCGATCACCTCGGTGTTTACACCGGATTCTTCAGCCAGCTTTTCAGCAGCTTCAAGGCACATGTGTGTTGTATTGCCATAGGTGATCATCGAGATATCGGAACCTTCACGCCTGATCCTGGCTTTCCCAAAGGGCACTTCGAAATCGTCGGGGACGGGTGTTGCTGCTTTCGGACTGTTATAGAGGGCTTTTGGTTCAAGGAACATGGTGATACCGCGTGAACGGATAGCGCTACGCAGCAGTCCGGCTGCATCGTCGGCGAAGGATGGATAAACGACCCTTAAGCCGGGCAGGGTGGTAAGGGACCCTTCGATGGTTTGCGAGTGGTAAAGGCCTCCCCCGATGTATCCGCCAGAAGCCAGCCGGATGGTAATATTGGGCGAGAACTTACCGTCACTTCTCCAGTAATCGTGAGAGGTATCGACCAGTTGCTCCATGGCCGGCCAGAAATAGTCGGCAAATTCAGCACCTTCCACAACGATACGCAGTTTATCGTTGAAGCGGCTCATGCCATTTGCGGTGCCCACAATGTAATCCTCAGCAATCGGCGCATTAAAGACCCGTTCTTTACCGAATTCCTGTTGCATGCCTTTAGAGACATTGAAAATGCCACCTTTATCTTTGTTGGCGATATCCTGTCCCCAGAGGAACGTGTCCGGATTGTGATGGAATTCTGCTTTCAGGGTAGTGTTAAGGGCTTCGATGAGCTTCATGTTCTCCCCATCGAAGTTATGCAGTCCTTCGGGATATTTTTCCGTTTTAACCGGTTCGGGAACCACGAAATCGAAGATGCTGGCCGGGTCGGGATCAGGTGAAGAAAGGGCAACCTTGTGTGCCTTTTTAACGGTATCTTTCATTTCGGCTTCGATCGCCGAGAGTTCATCTTCGCTGAACCGGTTATACCTGATAAGTAAACGGCGGTACTTGGCGAGAGGATCGTACTGCTGGACATAGTTCATCTCGTAATCGTCGCGATATAACTCATGCCTGTCGGAATTTGAATGTGAATGTATTCTGACGCAGTTGGCCTGAACGATGGCCGGATAACCATGTTCCCTGATAAAGTCCCTGGCCTGGGTCATGACATTCATGGAGTCGAAGACATCCTTGCCGTTGCAGTGAAAGATCTCCAGGTTTTTGAAACCTGAAAAGTTATTGGCCACCTTACGGTTAGCCGTCTGATCAGCCTTGGGTACCGAAATACCGTAGCCGTTATCCTGGATGACGAACAATACCGGCAGTTGTTCATTGGATGCCCCGTTGATAGCTTCGTAAACATAGCCTTCAGAAACAGATGATTCACCCTGTGAGTCAATAGCAATACCGGGCATATTGTATCGTTTCAATGCCCTTCCCACGCCCGTTGCCTGTTGGGCATGGTTACCCGTGCATGAAGAGGTGTTGTGGATGTTCCATTCCGGTTTGGCAAAGTGATTGGACATGTGACGGCCGCCGCTGGCCGGATCGGCCGCTTTCGAGATGCCGTTCAGGATGATCTCTTCAGCTGTCAGGCCGGCAGAAATGGCTGTGAGCATATCGCGGTAATAGGGAAAAAGATGATCTTCTTCCCGGTTAAAAACCTGGCCGATGGCCAGTTGAATCCCATCGTGACCAGCATACGGGGCGTGATAAGACCAGCCAATAGCCTGCTTAAGATAATTCGGAGCCCTGTCGTCGAGTATACGGCCCAGAGTCATCAGTCTGAACCATTTTTCGAGAGTTTCCTTATCGGTGTGCTTAATATGATACTTTTTCTGATTCGTCATTTTATTCAAGCAATTTGGAATAGTTACACAGTTCTGTTAATATCGAAATTTTCGATGTAATCGGCAGCCTTTCTGAGGTAGGATCCGCCGAGCGATCCGTCAATGATCCGGTGGTCGTAGGTCAGTGAGAGGAACATCTTATGACGGATGGCAATTACATCTCCGTCGGGTGTTTCCAGTACGGCCGGCTTTTTCTCAATGGCACCAATGGCCAGAATGGCCACCTGCGGTTGATTAATAATAGGTGTGCCAATGGTATTTCTGAACGAACCGAAAT
>DASQZK010000149.1:0-9695 GCA_035638735.1 Bacteroidales bacterium | reverse complement strand
AGGTATGTTGCCCTGGTACAGAACCACGATCATAGCTGGACCGAATATCATACAAGGGTGTTTATCAATGCGCTGGGTCCTGCTGCCAACGAATTTGCCCGTCCACTGGGTTACGATACAGGCCAGTACCCCGTACGGCATCAGGCTTTCATCACCCGTCGCCTGCCGATGATGGGATGCAATGGTGAGCCTCTGCCCATGCTTATCGATCGTCGGAAATACAAGGGTTTTATCGCTGTATACGGTCAGCAGCTGGCAGAGACAGGCCAGGTCATCGGCTGCGCTTCACCGGCCGTCGATGCCCTGGAGACCGGCCGCAACCTGAAAGTCAACAGCCGCGATTTTGCAGAGATCGTGGCCGAAGTATTCACCGGCTGGCTGCCCGACCTGGCCGCCGCCGGCTTCCAGGCCGTGTGGTCGGGCTACTACGTCGAACCGCGCATGATCATCGATCCCGCCAAAGGACTGTTCACAGGCCTCCGAGGACAGGGATTCATGCTGGGCCAATACCTGGCTAAACTGTATGTCGACGACTTGCTGGGCAGGAAGGTGCCGGATTATTTCCACCGGCTGAAACTGGAAGGCGACGGACTGCTGGAGACGGCGTTGAAATAAGAGTATGATCGGAAAAAGGATGTCATAATTCAGGTGGTGGGGTTAAGGGGCATAGCTTCGTAGGTTCATAACTCCAAAACACCATAACTCGCTACCCCTAAATCCTTTGGGAGGGGACTTTGGTTATTGCTGTATGTTATTGATAATCAGTGGATAAAAACTCATGGCGCATAACCTCATAACTCCATAACTCGATAACTCCTATTCCCGAATCACGACGGAATGTTGATGATGATTTCCGATAGTGGGCGTTTGGGTACATGGTGAACATTGTCTTCGTCACGCCAATAACGGATATCGCCGTCTTTCATGTCGTCGATGACAACCATTTCTTTTGGTTTGCCGAGAGCGAAGACGTGCAATACTCTCAAATGGGCGGGGATGTGCAACAATTCTGCGAGGGCTTCACGCCTGACCGAGGCGATGATGCATCCGCCGAAGTCTTTTTCCACGGCCGTAAGCATGATGGCCTGTGCGGCGATACCGTCGTCGCAAAAATACCCGCCGGCAATCTCCGTGTCGTGCATCTGGATGATATAAGCCGACGGTCGCTCACCTTCCACCGGTCCGTCCCAGTCTTTGAGAAATCCGGCCCATGCCAGCAGAGGAAAAACTTCTGTGCAGATATCCTTATCGTTGATCAGAATGTATTTTAAAGGTTGTGCATTTCTGCCCGAGGCCGAGAGGCGGGCATTGTCGATCATGTCTTCAAGGTCGCTAAGCGGGATATTTACATCCTGGTGAAAACGACGGTAACTGCGGTTTCTGGTGAAGAGTTCTTTCAGCATTCCGGATTGGGTATCAGGGTTCGTGACTTGAAACGCTAAGATAGAAATGAATTTTGGAAATGTATGCCGGACGGGAAGTATAATTGTTTGCGTGTTATGACTGGACCGTCTTTTTGGTTTTTCTCCGGACGTTACTACTTTTATCCGGATACGCGGGAGATGTCTAAAATTCTTTAACACGTACGGGAGACCGGATGATTTTTCACTACCGGATCTCATTGACACAGTGATCTTGCAGCATTTGATTTGAGATCATCGAAGGCTTGAAGTTATCATTTGGCGGAAATCTTTTTCAGGACAGGACTTCATGCATGGCATTACCGGTGAGCAAGCTCATCATTATTTATCACTATTGTCGGGTAAAAATCAAAAGTGACATAGAAACCATTTAAGTTTGTTAGAATGGCGCGTTGGCCGCCAACCGGTCCGCCACAGGCGGAGAGCCTTTTTCTAACGGGGAATCCCACAGTGCGTGATGAATAAAATGCCACGTACCCGCGTGCCCGTAGGTAAAGGCGGGATTATTTTGGCTTGGGTCCCTGAGTGTAGCCGAAGGGTGTTTACTTTTTAGATGTGAGCAACCGAGTGTAACGAGCTCGCTGCCTGCCCCGTCTAAACGGGGCAGGCCGTTGAAAATATTTTTGCCGTGAGCAATACAGTAAATGCCCGTCTGGCATTAGGACATGAAAAAGTAAGGTAGTGTAATTTAACCTATTCCATAAAGCGTATTTAACCTGTGATGTATCCTTAATGGAACTTTTTTAATTAATGTTTGTCCATAATGTCCGATAACTGCGTTGTTACAAAAATTTTAATTCCTCTTATGCATTCGTATACTGCGGATTAAAATTTTTGCATGCTCCCGTTTAGAACGGAACAGGCTTTGTTCCCGAACATTTTGATCCAGACACCTGGACTTTATGAACAAGCTCTAATTAAACAGTGATTATGTATATCGGGAAAGGTTTTTAAATACAGATCGATAAATCCAGGTATATGCTCTGTTTCTAGAGGCTTTTTTTGGCCTGCTGAAGAGGGAAGTTTTTGGTTAGGGCATAGTTTGGGGGATTGTTTTTGTAAGGACGTTTTGTTTAGAAGTGGGGCCCCTCCCCCGCCAACCTTCCGTCCGCCCTTTATCACTTTCGCCCCAAAAATCTCAGCGTCCCCTTTTTGGCGTTTTGACGAAAAGTTATCAACAAACTATGTAAAGTTCATATATACAGAAAGATACGACTTCTTTCATGATAACCGATAAGAAGGCCAGAATACTAATTTTGGTTAGACATACCTGTTTTTGTTGGCAGTGACCAACCATTCTTGCAATCATCTATTCAATTCTTTGTTCCATCTGCTTTTCTCGGTGACCGGTCAAATTTTTCCTGCTCTGCTTCATACTCACTTGCCTTTATACACTATGACCGTTATCTTTATTAAAAAATGACCGGCAGTCATATAATAAAATGATAGTCAATAATGGGAATCGCCGAACGTAAAGAACGTGAAAAAATGCAGCGCCGGCAGCTGATCATCGACTCGGCGCGCGACCTGTTTTTTGAAAAAGGCATAGAGAACGTCACCATGGACGCCATAGCCGGGCGGTCCGAGCTGGGCAAAGGAACACTCTACCTATATTTTAGCAGCAAGGAGGATATCCAGTATGAGATAGCCCTCCAGGGAACCGAACTGCTGAAAGAAAAAATGCTCTTGGTGATCGATCCCGAAAAATCAGGCGTCGAAAATCTTTTAAGCACGGGTTGGTGTTTTATCAATTTTGCCCGTGAACAGGAAGGGTATTTCCACCTTTTCATGATGTTCCAGGGAGGTGTCCTCGGGAAAATAGAGATCCCGAAGGATAAGATAGACCGATATTTCAGGGAGCAATCGCCTTTCACCATTCTTATTGAACTGGTGAAAAACGGCGTGGACGACGGTTCGTTACGGTCCGACCTGCCGGTGAACGATATGGCTACTACGCTATGGTCACAGATGATGGGACTGCTTATGGTACATAAGTACAAGAAGGAGATTTATGACATTTTTGATGTAGAACAGGAGTCGGTCCTTGAGACAAATTTTGAAATTATTTTGAATGGTGTCAGAAAAGGCAGGAAGGGTATTTGACGATACGACGGAAAGGCAATGAAGCTATGGAGTCATGAGGTTATGGCTGGCGCAAGGGAGGCAAGGAGCAGGGAGGAAGCAGTCGGTGAAGGCAGAACGCGCGCCGGACCTTCACCTTCCAGGGATCGGTGGGTATGAGGCTGTTGGCTTCTTCGAACAGTAACCGGGATCGTTGTTCAATGCTACTGGAGCCGACTGCCGACAGCCGACAGCTGATAGCCGATAGCCGACAGCCGAATTTCACTTCACCAGCGCTATGCATGACGTAGTCGGTTGTGAGGTTTGGAGCTATGGGAATGGGAGCTTTACTTTCACCGGAAGCGGCACCTGTTAAAAACGAAAAAACTCAAATATATGCAGCAGTTCAGAAAATTTTTGGCAGGGATTAGCCTGGTTTTTTTAGGGTTGTTTGCCGGGGAGGTGTTGCCGGCCCAGGATACTGTTCTGAATAACTATATCAGGATAGGGCTGGAGAACAACATCACCCTCAGGCGGAAATACGATTCACTGGATATCAGTCTGGCAGCGTTGAAAGCGTCACGCGGCCTTTTTTATCCCGATATCAGTTTCAATGCCCGGTATTCGGTTGCCGAAGGGGGGAGGATGATCGATTTTCCAGTGGGGGATCTTCTCAACCCGGTCTACCAGACCCTGAACCAGCTTACCCAGAGCCAACAGTTTCCAACTGTTTCGAACATGCAGTTCCCGTTTCTGCGGCCTACCGAGCAGGAGACAAAGCTCAGGCTGGTACAGCCCCTGGTAAATACCGATATTATCTATAATGCCAAAATCCGCCAAAGCTATACCGGGGTGGTAAGAGCCGATGCCGGGACGTATCGCCGCGAGCTGGTGGCGCAGATCAAAACGGCGTACTACACCTATCTGAAGACACTCAGACTGGAAGAGGTATTAAAAAGCACGGCCGGTATACTGCGCGAGAACATACGGGTAAACCAGTCACTTTACGATAATGAGAAAGTCACGCTCGACGTAGTGCTGCGTTCCGAGGCCGAGTTAAGCGATCTGCAGCAGCGTCAGGCCGAGGCCGAAAAAAGCCGGCATACGGCTGCTGCATGGTTTAACTTCCTGCTGAACAGGGACCTCTCCGCCACCATCGTCGTTGAGGAACCCAGGACTGTCGTTGTGCCTGTCGCCATCGACCAGGCCAGTGAGGATGCCCTGGCCCGTAGAGAGGAGCTCGTGAAGATAGACGGTTATACGGCCATGGCAGGGAACAACCTCAGGCTCAGGAAATCGACCCGCATACCGGATCTTACAGCCGTGATCGACTATGGTTTCCAGGGCGAAGACTATTCCTTCACGGCAAATGACGACTATGTGATGGCCTCGCTGGTTTTGAAATGGGATATTTTTAAAGGTCTGCAGAACAAGCGGAAGATAAGTGAGGCGAAGATCCAGTACCAGCTGCTCGAAGACCAACGGCAGGAAGCCGAGAACATGATCAGGCTGGAGGTTATAAATGCCTGGTACGCCCTTTTGGCATCGAAGAAGAAGATCGATGCTGCCAGGGCCCGCGAGGATGCAGCCGTAAGGGGCTTCAGGCTTGTCGACAGGAAGTATAAGCAGGGCCAGTCCAACCTTCTCGAATATATGGATGCACGCAACAATATGACCCGGGCAGAAACAGGCCTTGTCATGGCCCGGTACGATTATTTCATCAGCTATGCCGGTTTTGAGCGGGCTGCCGGCTTGTATTCTTTTTCAAATGAGACTAAATAAATGACGATATGATAAACTACAGGCAGCTTTATCTGATTACTGCAGTACTGGTCCTGGCTGGATGTAAGACGAAGCCGGCCGAAGAATCTTCACCCCCTGCGCGGCATGTGAATGTAATGGTTGTAAGCCGGGAAGAAGTGCCCTATACGGTTTCCGCAACGGGCACCCTGTCGTCTAAATCCCAGTCGAACCTCGGTTTCCTGACCGGTGGGGTGATCTCGCAGGTATATGCCCATGAAGGGAAGGATGTTCAATCGGGTCAGCTTCTGGCGAAGCTTGACATGACGGAGATAGGGTCCAGGTTGAGGCAGGCCCGGCTGGGGCTGGATAAAGCGAACCGTGATTTGGTGAGGGTCCGGAACCTTTACCGTGACAGCGTGGCTACACTGGAACAGTTCCAGGATGCACGCACTGCCATGGGTATTGCACAGTCGAATTACAACATCGCACGCTTCAATAAAAAATTCTCGGAGATCAGGGCTCCATCCGACGGCAAGATATTGAAGCAGCTGGCTCATGAGAATGAGATCGTCGGTAAGGGGCATCCTGTATTTGCTTTTGCCAGTACCGATGCCGCCTGGGTGCTTAAGGTAAACCTCGCCGACCGCGACGTGGTAAAGACCTCCTATGGCGATACGGCGACCATTCATTTCGATGCTTACCCGGGCGGTCACTTCAGGGCGTTGGTATCACAGATCAGCGATGCGGCCGATCTTATGACCGGCACTTATGGCGCAGAGCTGCGCCTGGACACCCTGCCACCCAGGCTGGTCACGGGACTCGTCGGCAAAGCCCTGATCAGGACCGGTGCAGGCCGGAAGATAGTGATCCCCGTTGATGCCCTTGTAGAAGCTACAGGCATGGAAGCCTGGGTGTTCAAGATGGAAAACGGCCTGCCCAGGAGGACGAAAGTATCCATCGGGGACATCACCGATATGGGTATTATCCCCGACAGCGGGAGCATAAGGGCCGGCGACAGCCTGATAACCGCAGGGAACGCCTACGTGAGGGATGGCATGCCGGTGATCGTTGACAAAAACTAAACGTAGCACTATGAAATTACCCCGACTGGCTATCGATAATTATCAGTTTACCCTCATGGTGTTCCTCCTGCTGCTTATCATGGGTGTGACGGCCATCTTTACCATGCCGCGTACCGAAGACCCGCCAATGGATATTCCCGGTGCCAGTATCGTGGTTATTTATCCTGGTGGAAATCCTGTCGACATGGAAGAGCTGATAGCCACACCACTCGAAGAAGCACTGAATGAGCTGGAGGATATCAAGAAGATCACTTCCACTATGAAAGATGGTATCGTGACCATTGCCATCGAGTTTAATTTTGAAACTGATGCCGACGAGAAATTCAACGAAGTTCTGCGCCAGGTTAATAGTGTGCGCAATGATCTGCCGGAAGGTATCTATGACTTACAGGTCCTGCAGTGGTCGAGCACCGATGTGGTGATGAAGCAGCTGGCTTTTGTGTCAGCGGAGGCGTCCTACCGGCGTATTCACGACAGGGCAGAAACACTTAAAAAAGATATTGAACGCCTTAGTGGGGTGCGGATGGTAGAGATCTTCGCTTCACCCGATCAACAGGTCAGGGTGTCGCTCGACCTGGAGAAGATGGCGGCCATGGACCTTTCCATTGAAGATGTTTCCAAAGCCCTGCGAAGCAACAATGCCAATATCCCCGGGGGTGAGCTGAGGATCGGGGGTAAAAGCTTTAACGTAAAAACCAGCGGTTCCTACAGCGAACTCAATGATATCAGTAATATTGTCGTCTCTTCCTATAGGGGAAGCCTGGTTCATTTGCGCGACATTGCAAAGGTGGGTTACCAGTACGAGGATATCAATTACAAAGGACGTGTCGACGGTACCAGGGCGGTATTCCTGACGGTTAAGCAGAAGGAGAACCTGAATATTTTCAAGATCTCCCATGAGCTCGATCCTGTTATTGCCCGTTTCAGTGCAGATCTGGATCCGGATATCAAACTGGTTACCGTGTTTGACCAGGCCGAGAGTGTAGACCACCGCATCAACGGCTTTTTCAGTAACCTGCTGCAAGGCATAGTCCTGGTTGGCATCGTCATCTTCCTTTCGTTGGGTGTACGGGCTTCCCTGCTGGTTATCATCGCCATCCCGTTGTCTATCCTTATTGGTCTTGGTTGGGTTGACCTGGCCAATTTCGGTCTTCAGCAGATATCTATTGCTGCGCTTGTCATTGCCTTAGGACTGCTTGTTGATAACTCCATAGTGATCACCGAGAACATTGAGCGGTATATCCGTAAAGGCATGAATCGCAAGGATGCAGCTGCGGAAGCCACTTCGCAGCTGGCATGGCCTGTCATAAGCGCCACGGGCACCACCATGTTTGCCTTCATACCCATTATCATGATGCCCGATAAGGCCGGCCGCTTTATCGAGAGCCTGCCGGTAACGGTGATCTTCACCCTTTTCGCCTCGCTTCTTATCGCCCTCACCCTGACCCCATACCTGGCAAGCCGCTTCCTGAAGAAAGGCAAGCCGGCAGCACAAAAACGGGGTTTCAGAACCCTGCTCTCGCGCTTCATTGATGGACCGTATCACAAATCCCTGGCGTTCGCCCTGCGACGACCATGGTTGATTATCTTGCTGTCGCTGGTTACCCTCGGCGGCTCGGCCCTCTTGTTCACCAGGGTTGGCGTAAGCTTCTTCCCCAAGGCTGAGAAACCACAGTTCATGATACGGGTGAACATGCCTGAAGGCAGCAGCCTTGAAAATACCGACAAGGCGACGCGCTATGTTGAATCGGTGCTCGATACTATCGATGAAGTAAGGGTATATGCCAGTAATATCGGACATGGTAATCCGAGGATCTATTATAATATCTTTCCCAGGCAGTATGAAAAAAATTATGCCGAGATCTTTGTCGAGCTAAAGACCTACGAAGTGGAATCCTTCGATGCCCTGATCCACCATCTCCGGACATTTTTCAGCAGTTACCCCGGAGCAAAGATCTATATTAAGGAGTTCGAGCAGGGAACGCCTGTCGAAGCTCCGCTGACAATAAAGATCACCGGTGATGATCTCGATGAGCTCAAACGTATTTCATCCGATGTACTTCAGAAGGTTGACCAGGTATCCGGTGTGGTGAACAGCGATAATAACCTCAGCAAGGTAAGTACCGATATTTGGTTCAGAATTAACCGCGACAAGGCTAATCTGTTCGGTGTGCCTGTGCACGTTATCGATATGACGATACGCACGGCCATTGCCGGTACCAGCACCGGGAGCTTCCGCGACAAGCAGGGCAACGACTACGACATCGTCATGCGTCTGCCTGAAGGCCAGGCTATCAGGATCAGGGACCTTGGCAGGATATACGTGCAGTCGCTTACGGGGCGGATGATACCCCTCAGCCAGCTGGCCCGCATCGAATTCCGTGCTGCTCCCGGCATTATTTCACATTACAACCTCATGCGTGATGCCACCATTACCGCCGATATTGAGAAAGGCTACCAGCTCGACGATGTGATTGCTCAGCTGCGGCCCTGGCTCGATAATTACAGCTGGCCACCGGGATACAGGTATACGTTCACCGGTGAGCTTGAAAGCAGGGAGGAGAGCTTTGGCGGCTTGTTTAAAGCCGGCATCATCGCGATAATTGCGATTTTCTCTGTGCTGGTGCTTCAGTTCAGGTCTTTCCGGCAGCCGTTTATCATCTTTTCGGCTATCCCGCTTGCCGTGATCGGTTCGGTGCTGGCACTGTACTTCACCGGTAATACCTTCTCATTTACAGCCTTCATCGGTTTTGTGAGTCTTACCGGTATCGTGGTGAACAACTCCATTATCATGGTCGATTATACGAACATCCTGCGTAAAGAAGGAAAAGGTATGGGCGATGCCCTGATAGAGGCCGGACACACGCGGTTCACACCCATCATCCTCACCACGCTGACCACCATCGGCGGACTTTTACCCCTGACCCTGCGTGGAGGGTCGTTGTGGGCTCCCATGGGATGGACCATTATCGGCGGATTGCTGGTGTCTACCTTTCTGACACTGATAGTGGTGCCGGTGTTGTATATGCTGATGGAAGGAGAGGACGTAAGGAGTAAGGAGTAAAGAGTAAAGGAGTAAAGAGTAAGTGGTCAACTGTAAATGCCTGTATTGACAGGGTGTGTTCAAAAAAAAGTGTGTCAAAATTATACAGACATGAGTATATTTTACACATAATATCATTTGATAAATGGGAATACCACCATCATCTTTGTTGGGTGAATGGAAGAATGATGCGTTTAGGCATGGTTTGGAAATTGTATTTTTTTCCGTAATCCGGTTTGTCTTAGGTTGAACCGGGATCCCACCCCCACCAGCACACCGTCCGCCCCTTCATCGCTTCAGCCCCCAAATCTCGATGTCCGTTTCCGTACATTTTGACGAAAATTT
>DASQZK010000148.1:0-2447 GCA_035638735.1 Bacteroidales bacterium | reverse complement strand
ATATTCACCAGCTTGCGTCACCTGTGCTATCCGTCCGGTATCGCCATTCGACCAGGTGTACGTCATGCCAGACTCGACGTCGATTTTAGATGCCATGAGGTTTACCTTATCACCTTCGCAGAAAACGGTGTCGCCACTAATCCGCGGTACTGATACCAGTTCCCCATTCTCGTCTGTTTTCAGGAAATAGATATCAGGGCGGTTATCGGGGAAGGTTTCAAAGTACGTGTCACCGGTCAGGACAAATCCACCTGTTGAGGCTGCGACACCAGAAACGCCGGAGATATTCGTGCCCGGCCGGGCAAGTGTTTTTGTCCATAGGATCTCACCGGCGGGACTTACCAGGGCTATGAATACGGCCTGGTTGTTTGAATAATAGCTACCCTGGCTGCCGGTGAGTAAATAATTTCCTTCGGGGGTGACGTCGGCAGAATAGATGATCTCTGTTCCTGTTTCGCCAAAGACGCTTGTCCAAACGGTATCGCCGGTAGCAATATTGATCTTTACCAGGTATGCTTTTGTTCCACTGCTATAGGAGGAGGTGTAGCCCGCTGCTATGGCATAGTTTTTATCGATAACACGGAGACAATTCAGTATATCTGCATTACTGCCCCCTATAGCCTTGTCGTAAACCAGGCTGCCATTGCTATTAACGCGGAAATACCACGCATCGGCCTCGCTTTGATTATACGGCTGGTTATTCGAGAATTTGGTAGTGCCCGACACGAGCAGGTCACCACCTGGCAACTCACTGACAGCGGTTGCGGTGTTATAAAATGCGTTTCCGTAGGTGTGGCTCCAAATCGGGTTCCCCGATTCATCCAGTTTTACAAGGTAAGCATCGTAACTGCCAGCACCAGAGCTGTTGGTTGTTCCCGCCGTAATAAAGCCGCCCGCTGCAAGCCCTGTTATTGCATTCGCAGATTCACGGCTGCTGCCACCTATCAGTCTGTCCCATAACATATTGCCATCCAGATCGGTTCTGAAGACGTACACGTCCTGGTTTGTACTTCCATCGGGCGAGAAGGAACCGGCTGCGGTGAAGCCACCGTCGGAATTTTGTATCACAGCAGCTGCCGACTCATTTCCGCCTCCTCCGTATTCCTTGTTCCAAATTATTGTGCCGGAGGGACTTACCTTAACCAGGACGGCCTGGTGCAGTGGTGGGATGTTCTCGGGTCCTGTTGTTCCCGAAAGTATGTATCCTCCTTCGCATAATTCCCCGATCATCGAAGCCCGGTCGAAGTCTACATTTTTTACCTGGTGTTCGAACACTGTTCCCGACGACTTCGAATACGGGGCTGTGAAGGGTATCACCTTCATGATATCGAAATCGTTGCCGCCTTTGGCTAAGTTAACACAGTTATAGCCGAACTCATACTCTCCGTTCAGTGAAATACCTCCCCCGTCGGTATTGATAATTCTGAATTCAAGCGGAAGACCTTCGGGGACAACAGACCGGAGGAATTCGTAGTTTGACGATTGATGCATAGTCTGTCCTGCATATTCGGGGCTACCCCCGGGGCCGGTTATTTTCCAACTGATATGATCGGAGTTGAAGGGCCGGATTATCCTGGTATAGATTTCAGCTTCACCTTCACCGGCAATGGAGCAGGGCTGGGCCTTTATCCAGGCATAGCGGTACGTTGCCATATAGCCGGTGTGATATGCGACAACATTATCGCAGCTTTCAACTTTAAAATATCCCGTACTCAGACCGTCATTATCAGCATCCTTGAAGGTGAAAAACAGTTCTGTATTAGCTGGTACACAAACCGTCTGAATGTCGGTATTCACCTTTCCTGCAGTGTATGGACCACCGCTAAGCAGGACGGTCGATCCCTGTTTAAGTGACCAGGTATCCGCATCACCCTTAAGGTCGGTAACAACGGTTACTCTTATTTCAACGGTGCCTTCACCACACTGTCCGAAGGTTGATTTCGTAATAAAAAGTGTCAGAGCTAAAAGAAGAGGGTAAAAGATAGTTTTCATTCCTTGGATGTTTGGTTTTACTACTCGTTTTATGGTTCGGGACAGGCAAACTGTTGGTTCCTGTAACCTGGCATTAGCTGGAGCAGTGGCGCCCGGCATTGGGCGCCAGGGCTCTCTGCAGACTCTCATGGCATTCATGCCAGGATCAACACTAATAGGCTCACTGTGATGAACGCTCTGAACCGGACGTATTGCCGGAGGACAATAAAAATGCCCCAAAGTTATACAGAGGTATTTTTCATGACCAGCTTTTCAGTCTTCTTTTATACTGAAAAAAGAAAAAAAGGTTGTTGAATGAACGCTGTCGCAACTCTTTTTTTCATCACGGCCGACGAAGCCCGTGGTGTTTGTTAACTAACACCGTTTTTTCGTTTAAATACATATATTTGCATTCAAGTGAAGCGTTCAAATTCAGGTCTATGAGGAAATTCTGTTCATTAGCTTTTTTTATTTTT
>DASQZK010000147.1:0-8210 GCA_035638735.1 Bacteroidales bacterium | reverse complement strand
GGGCAGGTGACATGGAGGGGGACGCCTTTCGATACCCTCCACCTCGATAATTATGTTACAGATGTTGAAAATACCGCGAAACAGATGACATGGACGGTAAGCCCGGCCGACCCGCAATATTTTAACGTCGTGATAAACAGTAACCGGGAGGTTATAGTAACCCCGAAAGATACCACATGGAGTGGAAGTGAAAGTCTTCAATTTACTGTCACAGACAGGGGAAAAGTACTTTTAGCTCTTAAGAAATCGGCCAGTAAAAATGTTGTGTTTACGATTGAATGGATGCCACAGATTACAGGGCAGGTAAATCTCTCAACGCCCGAAGAAACCGGCTTGACGCTTACAACCGACGACCTCGTTTATGTTGAACCCGAAAAAGCACCGCCCGGACTGGTGCTACAGGTTCAGAATGGTGATAACTACACGGTTAACGGAACAACCATTACACCTGCCACTGATTTTAACGGAGATCTTACCGTCCCGGTACAGTTGTCGGTCGATGGCAAGGTTTCCAACACGTATAACCTGCAGGTTAAGGTCACTGCGGTGAATGATCCCCCGGTATTTGTTTCACAAAGTGTGATAGAAACCGACAGGAACACAGCCGTGAAGGTATCCCTGGAAGATGTTACATTTACCGATCCTGATAATGCCCCGGACGAACATACGTTAACATTATTAATAGGCGAAAATTATACGGTTAAGGCCGACTCCGTGATTCCCGATATGAATTTCTACGGGCAGCTGTCTGTGAATGCCGATCTTAGCGACCTGCAGGTATCCACGTCCATCACCTTGAATGTTACGGTCAATTATAAGAATATTCCGCCGGAATTCATCTCTGAGCCGGAGACAAGCGCTACCGAAGATATGCTGTATACCTATGTTGTCAAGGCCAGCGATATTGATGTTGAAGATCCAAATGTTGATCAAACACTGACATATTTTGCCGATTCCATCCCGTCATGGCTGAGCTTTAATACCGGTAATGACATCCTGGTGGGAGAGCCTTCAAATGAAGATGTCGGAGACTATTATGTCAAAATTGGTGTTACCGATGGTATAGATTCCATATACCAAAGCTTCAACCTGTCGGTCATCAATGTGAATGATCCCCCGGTTATTTCCGGTCAGAAAGACACGATTACAGGTATTGTTAACAGCTACGTGGTTCTGAACACGAACGAGCTGATCATCGAAGATCCTGATAATGCCCCCGAAGACATGAGCCTTGTTATTCTTGCCGGCACCAATTATACCTTTGACGGGGACACCGTTTTTTCTGCCAGGGACTTTAACGGCATTCTGAATGTTGATCTAAAAGTAAATGACGGCATTGATGACAGTAATGTATTTACCGTAAAAGTCACCATTGATTTTGGAGAAGGTATTCTTGTGCCGTCGCAGGATATCATAGCGGGCGTTTATCCCAACCCGGCAACGGAACAGGTCAATTTTGAACTGAAGAACGACACGCCTTGCTACCTGGAAATAAGGGATGTGACCGGAAAGTCCGTGTATTACAGGAGGGTAACACAGACTGGTGGAAGGGTCACGATCAATGTTTCTGATTTCGCCAGGGGTATTTATATTTTCAGGATATATAATGATAAAAAATTCCAGACAGGTAAACTTATCATCGACTGAACCACCGGTCGGGGTTATCATTGCCTGAAGAGAAATGTCATGGATTGAGCTAATGAAAACAGGAAACATGAAAGGGATAATTACAAATTATGGGGGCTGGGATACACGAACACCCTGCTGCCAGGGCTACTGTTCTGAGATAACGAAAGAACGGGAAAGAAGGGCGGTTGTTTTCGTGCAGTTGTTCTCTGGCATTCATAAAATGAATGACATGTTTTGTCTACCTGAACATGTTATTGATAAAAAGAAAATGTATTCGAGGGTTTATGAAAGAACATTACCCCGGATCTATGGTTAATACACATTGGTAATTTAGATTAAGCGGAACCCTAACAACCAGTTCTTAAACCTGACTTATGCTGTTTAATTCACTCGAATTTATCATCTTTTTTCCGATTGTTGTAGCGGCCTATTTTGCGCTGAACCAGAAATACAGATGGATATTGCTACTTATTGCCAGCTATTATTTTTACATGGCCTGGAACTACAAGTACATTATACTTATCCTGATATCGACCACAATAGACTATTTTGCCGGCATAAACATTCATAAGTCGAATGATACAAGACTGAGGAAGTTCCTGTTAATTATCAGTTTGTCAGCAAACCTGGGCCTATTGTTTTTCTTCAAGTATTTCAACTTTTTCGGTGATTCGATCAACGTTTTGTTCAGCAAGTTCAATATTTTCTATAATGTTCCGGCGTATCATTATTTGTTGCCCGTGGGTATATCTTTCTATACCTTTCAAACGATGAGCTATACTATAGACGTTTACAAGGGAAAGCAAACACCCGAGAGGCACTTCGGCCGATTTGCCTTATTTGTGTCTTTCTTTCCACAACTTGTGGCCGGGCCTATTGAACGGTCGGTGAACCTGTTACCCCAGTTCAGAAAACACCACGTTTTCGACTATGAACGCGTAAAAAATGGTATATTACTCATGGTCTGGGGGTTTTTCAAAAAGGTCGTCATTGCCGACCGGCTGGCAGAATATGTCAACATGGTTTACAATCATCCGCACGATTTTGGCGGATTGCATAATATCATTGCTACGTTCTTCTTTTCGTTTCAGATATATTGCGATTTTTCCGGGTATTCCGATATCGCCATTGGTTCGGCTCTGATCATGGGCTATTCCCTTATGACCAACTTCCGCAGGCCTTATCTGTCGATGAGTATCAGAGAGTTCTGGCAAAGATGGCATATTTCGCTGTCCACATGGTTTCGTGATTACGTATATATTCCGCTTGGCGGAAACCGGGTGGTCAAATGGCGGTGGTATTACAACCTGTTCATTACCTTCCTTGTAAGTGGTCTGTGGCATGGCGCCGAATGGACGTTTGTAATTTGGGGGGCCCTGCATGGTTTCTATTTGATTTTCGCGATATGGACAAATGGTTTGAGGGAGAAATTCAACCGTTTCATTGGTTTGATGAAACATCCTCGGTTGTACAAGACGGTGCAGGTACTGGTGACCTTTGTGCTGGTATATTTCTCATGGATCTTTTTCCGAGCCAATAATATGAGTGATGCTTTGCTGTTTATTCGCAGGATGTTCCATTTTACAGGTGAAGGGAGTCTGAATGTTTACCATTTTCACATCGATTTTTATATCGCCTTCGCAAGCATCTTCGTTCTGTTGCTCGTGGAATACCTGGAAGAATATATCAACCTGTACCAAAAACTGAGGGCTGCAGCACCCAGAACGGTGAAGTGGGCTCTTCTGGTGACTGTGTTGTTGATCATCTTTGTGTTAGGCGTATGGGATGAAGCAGACTTCCTTTACTTTCAATTTTAGTTTAAATTACGTGTGATATGAATGCAAAATTGTTAAAAATACTGATCTATATTTCCGGCGTGGTTTGCCTTTACGCATTCATTGCTATTCGCATACACCCGCTCTTTAATGCCATATTGAAAGAGAAAATCATGCCCGGATATTGGGAAAATACAAAATACGGTGAACTCTATTACTTCAATTTTATACATGAATTCAGGGAAAAAGGTCTGCCGGAATACCGGACCAAGTACAGGTTTACCAAGAAATCACCGACATTGGACAAAGCTGATCTTGTTCTTTTTGGAGACAGTTTTTTCGATTTTTCAAGGATGGAAACCATCCCCGAAAAACTTAAGGACACCCTTGGGCTCAATGTTTTTTATGCCAGGTACGACCGGCCGATGAAATATCTCGAGGAAAACGGCTATCAAAATAACCATGAGAAGCTGATGATCTATGAATCGGCAGAACGGTATATCCCTACCCGCTTTACGAAGCCTCAGCCCGATTACAGCCCGGATCCGCGGAGTAAGTTCCGTCAGGATATGGCAAAAGTCAGGGACTTTATCTTTGTGCCGGACAAAGAGCTTTTGTATAATACGCTCCTGTACAGAAGCTATCCCACAACCGGTATTTATTCTTTTCTCTCTACCTTGAAATTCAATGTATTCGGTTACATCACCAAATTTACCCCCGAGTATTACCTGGGAGGCAAAACGCCATGGTTGTTTTATTACGATCAGATGAATGATGAGCCGGGTAGTTTCTATTACAATTACAGCAAGGATGAAATCAATACCTATTGTGACAACATCAAGGATTTGTCCGATCGTTTATATAAGAAGTACAAGCTCAAGATGATTTTTATGGCGATCCCTTCAAAATACAGTATTTATCATACCCTGTTAAACAATGACAAATACAACGATTTTATTCCCAGGTTGTATGCAGGACTGAGAGAAAGAGACATCCCCGTCGTTCCGGTGTACCGCGATTTCATATCTGCCGATACGGTCCTGTATTATGGTACCGATACGCACTGGAATAAGAAAGGGCGGAACATTGCACTCGATAATACAATTGAAGTCTTAGACTCGATAAACTATAAAAAGAATATTTATGAAAGTAATTCTCTTAGCTGGCGGGTTCGGAACAAGGATAAGTGAAGAAAGCGGGATACGTCCAAAGCCGATGGTGGAAATCGGCGGATATCCCATTCTGTGGCATATTATGAAGATATATTCTCATTACGGACTGAATGATTTTATTATTTGCTGTGGTTATAAAGGGTTTGTAATCAAGGAGTATTTCTCAAACTATTTCCTTTATAATTCTGACGTAACCTTCGATATGAAAACCAACAGTATGCAGGTTCACCGGATGCATGCGGAGCCCTGGAAAGTGACACTTGTCGATACCGGAGAGCTGACCATGACCGGTGGCAGGTTAAAACGGGTGAAAGATTATATTGGAGACGAGACCTTCTGTTTGACGTATGGTGATGGTGTGAGTGATGTTAATATCAACGACTTGATCATGCACCATAAAAACCAGGGGCAGCTTGCCACCCTGACGTCTGTCCGGCAGCACGGCCGGTTCGGCGTGTTTAATCTTCCTCCGGGAGAATCGAAAATAAAGTATTTCAAAGAGAAGCCTAAAGGTAACGGTGACGATACGGCGTGGATTAACGGCGGCTTTTTTGTTCTCGAGCCCGGCGTTATTGATTATATCGATGGAGATACTACCGTCTTCGAACGTGATCCGCTTGAGAAACTGGCCTCGGACGAACAGCTTAATGCTTATCGTCACCTGGGATTCTGGCAACCCATGGATACCTTGCGTGATAAGAATCTTCTCGACGGACTGTGGAGCGAAAATAAAGCGCCATGGAAAATTTGGGACGATTAATTTACTGAACTTAAATCATAGTTTCTAAAACCTAATAACCCCAACGGCATGAAAATAATTATCGCAGGTAATCTTGGATACATAGGACCAAGCGTTACCCAACAACTCAGAAAAAGTTTTCCCGATGCAGAACTTATTGGTTTTGATATCGGCTATTTTGCCCATTGCCTGGCTAACGCGCCTCATGTTCCCGAGGTTTTTCTCAATAGCCAGGTTTACGGCGACATACGAAAGTTTCCCGAGAAATTGCTCGACGGTGTCGACGCTATCGTTGACCTGGCAGCCATTTCAAATGACCCCATGGGTAATAAGTATGAACAGGTCACTATGGACGTGAATTACAAGGCAGCCGTCGATCTTGCCCGTCTTGCCAAAAAGCACGGCGTCAAAAAGTTTGTCTATGCTTCCAGTTGCAGTATGTATGGTGCGGCCAGCGATTATCCCAAGAAGGAAGATGATACTTTAAATCCGCTAACAGCCTATGCGAGGTCAAAAGTGGCTGCCGAGAAGGATCTTCAGCCCCTGGCAGACGATAATTTCATGGTGACATGTCTCAGGTTCGCCACGGCCTGTGGGTTTACAAACAGGCTGAGGCTGGACCTTGTCCTGAACGACTTTGTGGCTTCAGCTCTTGTCAGCAAAGAGATTGTCATCCTCAGCGATGGAACGCCCTGGAGGCCTATGATTAATACCAGGGATATGGCCAGGGCCTTCGAATGGGGCATTGTCAGGCAAAAAGACAAGGGCGGAAACTTCCTCGCCGTTAATACCGGGTCTAACGAATGGAATGTTCAGATCAAACCACTGGCCGAGGCTGTTGCCAAACTGATACCGGGCATAAACGTAAATGTGAACCAGGACGCAGCTCCCGATAAACGATCGTACAGGGTAAACTTCGACCTGTTCAAAAAATTGGCTCCCGATCACCAGCCTGTATGGAACCTGGAGAAGACCATTACCGAACTGAAAAGCAATTTCCTTGAAATGAATTTTAACGACCCCAACTTCAGGGAATCAAAAATGATCAGGCTTAAAGTCCTTAACGGCCTTCAACAGAAAAACCTGATAAACGAAAATCTGGAATGGAATACCTGATCACGACATCAAAAATCAACCAACTATGATATTTACAGAAACCAGCCTGAAAGGTGCTTACCTGGTAAAAATCAAGAAGCTCGAAGACGACCGGGGATTCTTTGGGCGTGCATGGTGCCGGCACGAGTTTGAAGAACATGGCCTGAACCCAAACATAAAGCAGATAAATACCTCATGGTCAAAGAAAAAAGGGACCATACGTGGCATGCATTACCAGGTCGATCCTTACCAGGAAACCAAATTCATACGGTGCACCAGGGGACGAATCTATGACGTCATTATTGATCTCCGACCCGACTCACCGACCTTCATGCAATGGACCGGTCATGAGCTTAGCGCCGATAACTATACCATGATGTACGTCCCTGAAAAATTCGCCCACGGATTCGTTACCCTCGAAGACGATTGTGAGGTGTATTACCCAACAACAGAATTTTATACACCCGGAGCAGAAAGGGGTATACGTTACAACGATCCGGCATTTAATATCGAATGGCCCGTCAACGTAGATAACGTCTCTGAAAAGGATCGGACGCATCCGCTTTTCGATGCCCGGACCTTTAATGCAAAACAAACCGACGAGTAATATGTAATTTAAAACGGCCGTCCTGAAAAACACCTCGAATTTCTGACACTAACAATTCAAACTATGAAACATACCCAATGCCCTAATTGTAAGCATGCCGATATTGAAGATTTCTATACTGTTAAGAATGCCCCGGTACACAGCCTGGTGACCATTAAGGATTATGAGGAGGCGGTTTCGGTTCCACGAAAAGATATAACGCTCGCCTTTTGCAATAACTGCGGCTTTATCTTTAACAGCACGTTCGATACCTCGCTCGACTACTATACCAAAGGCTATGAAGACCAGCAAGGCTTCTCACCCACGTTTGTGAAGTTTATCACCGGCGTGACACAGAAATTTATCGACACGTATGATATCAAAGGAAAGGATGTTATTGAGATCGGAAGTGGTAAAGGGGATTTTATCAACCTGATCAGTGATCTGGGAGATAACCGGGGCATAGGTATTGACCCGGCCTACGTTCCCGGCCGGGGAAAGGAAAACCCGAATGTCAGGTTTATAAAGGAGTTTTATTCTGAAAAGCATGGAGAACTCGAAGCCGATGCCATTACCTGCCGGCATACCCTGGAACATATCCATGATACGTATAAGTTTGTGGAGACGATACGCAAATCGGTGAAGGATAACCAGAATGTCGTGGTTTTCATTGAAGTACCCAGTATTGTGAGAATACTGAAAATACAGGCTTTCTGGGATATCTTCTACGAGCATTGTACATATCTCAGCCCGGGCTCACTGGCCAGGCTTTTCCGTATGAATAATTTTGAAGTCCGCGATCTTTACCTGTTGTACGACGATCAATACTTGTTTATTGAAGCCAAACCGGTAAAAGAAAAATCGGAAAAAATTAATCCGCTGGAAGAATCTGTTGAGGAATTGAAAAAACTGACCAAAGCGTTTGTTGAGAAGATAAATATCCAGCTTGGTGAGTGGCGTAAACGTCTCACGTCGCTAAAAAACCAGGGAAAGCGTGTTGTTATCTGGGGTGGTGGTTCAAAATCGGTAGGCTTCCTTACCCAGTTTGACGATATTGGCTTGATAGAACATGTGGTAGACATCAATCCGCACATGCAGGGTAATTATATCCCCGGAATCGGAAAACAATATGTTGGTCCTGAATTTCTGAAAGAATACAAACCCGATGTGGTTATCCTGATGAATTCTGTTTACAAGGATGAAGTCAGGAAAAG
>DASQZK010000146.1:0-7231 GCA_035638735.1 Bacteroidales bacterium | reverse complement strand
ATTCTCGTGACGACAAAACGTCGCCCTGGGAATTGAGGAAGAAGAGGTCAATATTTCGTGTATTGTTAAAGGTTTTATTAGCCACAGCTATTAAGGATCCGTCATTTGTTTCACAAACGGCTTTTCCCTCGAGGAAGCCTTCACCGGAAATGGTTTTTTCCCAGTATATTTTGCGTCTTCCGAGTTTTTTTATCATAACTTCCTTATGAGTTCCCCCCAGGGTTGAAGACGTGCCGACAAGAAAAAAACTGCCGTCAGCTGACGGGAATGTTTCCGACACAATTTCGTCAACTCCGGGTTGCCCAAATGAATAGTTATCGAGGTCATTTCCTACTTCGTTCAGGACGAGGATGAGAATCTGAGATTCCTGTGTAGCTCCGGTATTCACATATTTAGTACCAGCCACAAGAAAATTTCCGTCGGAGAGTTCTATTATCGAAGAAAGCTCCTCCCCTCCCACCGGCCTGGTGGTTACAGAGATTTCGTTACCCTGATCATCTACATTCACCAGGAATATCTGCTTAATACTATCCTTATTTTCGGTATACCCTGCAAAGATGAAACCGCCACCGGATTTAGCAATCACCGATTTAGCCTCATCGTCGTAGTCTCCACCGAATTCATGCTGCCAGGTCAGATCGCCCTTCTCATCGGTACGGATAAGGACAGCGTTCTTGTCAGATTTACCGGTAGCAGAGGTCACGTATCCGGAAATAATGTATCCACCGTCTGGCATAACACGCACAGAATAGCCTTCGTCATCGCCATCACCGCCAAAAAATTTTGGTGACCACGACACCTGGTTGCCAAATTTATCAACCCTGATAAGCACAATATCCTTTCCCGAGCCTTGCCGCTCGAATGAACCCGTAATGACATATCCCCCGTCGCCGGCCGGTTGCACATCAAAGCCCTGATCCTGCATGTAATTACCATAAAACTTTATGAAATAGTCTGCTTGTTTATCAGATATTTCCTTCTGACAAGCAGTGACAAGCAGGAAAACAAGTAATATGCCTTTTACGGTTCGCTTCATTTTTAGCATCCTTATTTATGCCTGGGGTGGTAAAGGGTTTTTGCCAGACCTATTCGTAACGAGAGATTGTCAAGACTGAAATCATCAGGTATATAATAGTAGCGCCAGGTATTCTCATCGGCAGGATTGTTCCTGCTGCCGGCTTTCACCTGGCTTCCCAAACCAGCAATGTAACGCATATCAATGTAGACATAAGATCGTTTCATTGCAAACCGGAGACCGCCACCGACTAATGCTTTGAGTTCAGCCCCATTCCGTTGATCGGTTATTGTCATATTATCGGCAGCCAGGGTACTGAAACGGTAGTCGCCGGTATTATGAAAAGACCTGCTGATGTTGCCCTTTGCTGATAAAAGCATGGAGACTGAGCCGCCGGCCAGTAAGTACGGGCTTAACTTTTTGCCTGTAAAACAATAGGTCAGGGTTACCGGCAACTCAATCCGGGTCTGTGATTCTTCATATTTTATATCCGTGAACGGGTAAGGTGTTACCTCGTATCCATACCTGGTACCCGTAAAAACGGGTTCCAGTCCAAGCTCAATTTTTGGGTGAATAAATACATGATAGGTAAACCCGGCCTGGAAAGACGGCCCGTGGCTCCGGTAATTACCGGAAATGCTGTTTAAGTTCTGGACGCCGAAAGTTTCCTTCACCCTTACCAGTGAAAAGTTAGTACCGGCAAAAAAACCAAAAGAACCTCTTGGCCGGTTATCATACTGATTAAGCAGGCTGGTGAACTCAGGTGTATCGTCGGAAGACGCTTTATACCCAGGGAAGGTTTTCAGAAAAACGAGCATGGTTGTTTCAGCCTGACGCAGGTTATCATCAAAGATATAGGCGTTAATGAGAAGTTTATAAGCCTGCAGACGCTCTTCCCCGGTAAATCCGCTTGTTATGCAACCCTCAAGAAGCCCCGGTACATCCTGCACAATGCCGGCATTGTATTTCTCGCGGGCCTGTTCCAGTTTTGAGGAACAGGATGTTTCCTGTCCAAAAGCAGTCGCCTGGAAGTACATAACAGTAAGCAGAATCAGAAGGGTTGCAAAGAGAGATCTCATAATGTCGTTTTAGATCTGTTTAATTGGATCCTGTTCCCGAACAGGTTTTTCTGTATGGAATATCGTTTCCCACATAAGTATCCCATTCTTCTTTGGTCATATCGCGTTTTACAAGCATGCATATCTGTGAGGCCAGCAGGGAAGCTTTGGCAGGTCTGGCGACCAGTCTGGGTTCTTTTGCACTACCGCTGACAAAATAATTACCATCGGGACTGAAAGCTACCGTAAAAATAAATCCGGCATTATCTGTCATTTTCACCGGCTGGCTATCCATATTGGCAAAATCCCATAATAGTACCTGACCATCGTAAGATCCTGATACAAGGCGGCTGCCATCGGGACTAAAGGCCAGTGAGGTCACCCTGGCTTTATGACCTTTCAGTGTCCCTATCAGCTGGAAATTGCCGGTGTTGTAGACAAGAATATTTCCATTAAGCGTGCCACAGGCAAGGTACCTGCCGTTCTTTGAAAAACTCAGAGACTGAATAGCATCGGAGTTATCACCTCTGACAACCTGGTTTTGAAGGTTGTCTTTTAGTTTCCAAATTGTGAGCTGGCCATTTCGCAAACCTCCGGCGAGCAGTAATCCGTCGGGTGAAACTACCAGGGCGTTTACCCGCGACTCTGTATCGGTAAGTTTCCTGGCTGCACGCACCGTGATGTTCCAAAACTCGATATAGTTATCGAGACCGGCAGTGTAAACGGAATTATTGTCGGGGGCGAGGGCTATGGTCCTTATATTTTTTTCGCTTCCAGTCATCAGATCAGGGGTATAGTTACGACCCGACAGGTTAATAAGGTTGAGGCCGGCGTTGCTTTCGGCAAATAACAACCATTTCCCGTTAGGTGACACTTTAACCAAATCGATGATATTATGCCCCGAAAGAATGGTGGAAGGTTTTTTCTGCTGGTTGTCGAGACTCCATTTCATGATAGTGCCATCACTTCCACCGCTGAAAAATGAGGATGAGTTGGGCATAAAATCGACACTGCGCACAGCATTGGTATGCCCTTCATACACATTAAAATCATTACCTCTGAATGTTTTTACTGACTGGTAGAGACCTGTATAAATACCGGCATCAAAGTTGTCTTTATTATATTCTTTATTAAACAGGAAAGCCTGGTAGGCGAGCAAGGCATGCAGATCGGGATCTCCTGAAGAGCTTACCGACTGATTAGTCATAGATTTGATTACAGGCAGGACTTTTTGAGTTGTTAACACAACCTCGGGAACTGAAGTCTGGCTCTCTGTCCTTCGTGATGCAGGTTCAGAGTTAGACTGGGTAGCGGAGGTCCTATTTTCGGTAGTATTTGGTTTATTAACAGTGGCTGATCTGTCGGGTGCGGGAACTTCTGCCTGATTTCTGGTGATCACTTCGTGGTTGACGGCCTGCCTGTTCATATTTTCATCAGTCTGGTTTCCTGCCTGCAGTCCTGCATTTTTGTCTGCATCAGGTTGGCTGACAGCTGCCAGGTCAGGTGAGGCATTCCCGGCCTGACCGGTGGTAATATCCTGATTATTTTCATTTGTGATGGCAGCGGGTTCTTCAGAAGAAGTCTGTGCCTGAGTGCTGCCATCAGGTTCCTCAGTGCGGGTCTGCATAACTTCCTGGGTTGCAGGGACGGGTTTCCTGGTATGTTGAATAGAAAAGATAACAATGGCAATAACGGCAGCCACGCCGAGGATACCTGCCAGTATCCGGTTAAGGACACGTTTCCGTCTTTCTTCCTGGAACAAATCCTCTTCCTCAATAGCATATTCCCGCTCGCTGGTAGTCAGGAACACCATGGTCCGTTCAAAGGCCGGATTATGCCGTTCGGCCCAGGCAAGGTTGGGTTTATTGATACGGTACCATTCAAGGGCCGTTTCCAGTTCCGGCGGGCGCCAAAGCTCGGCTTTACCAACCTGGTAAAGTCCTGCAGCTTCTGCCAGGTTAAGATACATCTGAACCGATTCGTATTCATTATCAGCCCACTCGTCGAGCCTGTACCATAAGGTCATCAGTGATTCGTGCGAAATACGAAGAACAGTGTTCTTATCCAGAGGGGTGTCGATTCCCGGTGTGAGGAAACCGCGGCCTTCACGACGGAAAATATCAGCCAGCCGGATCACCTTTTCAACCGGGATCTGGCTTATTTCCGAAAGTTTGGAAACCCTGAGGGGTATACAAATATCCCTGTTTTTATGATCTCTCTCGGTGAGGGCCCGGAACAGCCGTTCACAGTATTCCTTTTCCTCATCCGAAAGCTGCCCGTAGGCTTCATCGGCATATTTTGAAATAGCATGATCTATCGAACCAAGCCGTTCATAATCTTCGAGACTTATCGGTGTTTCCGGTTCTTTCCTGGCGTGCCAGTAGTGCCAGGTACGCATGAGTGCATGTTGAAGCACGGGCAGAGAATCGGGGTTATCCTGTATATCGGTTATGATCTTCTTAACCAGGTCGCGCTGGATGCTGACATTCGACACTTCGAGAGGGCCCATAATGGCCCTGGTAATATTATCAACCGATAACTTATTTATCGGATACCGATACAAATCGATGAAGTCGGAGAACTCGTGAAACACAAAACATTCATCAAGAAAATCGGAACGGATGGTAATGATGATATGAACGGGTACGGCCTGCTGCCCGGCAGCCTGAAGGAGAAAGTCAACAAACATTTCCCGTTGTTTGTTCTGCCGGTCTTCACTAAGCATCCCGTTACGGGTAAAGATCTCTTCAAACTGATCGACAATAATTAACACACCAGCCTGGTATTCTTTATGCATGTCACTTAAAATATGCATAATTTCAGCCGGTTCCGGGGTATCCGTCTTTGATGCGGATGAGGGATCTTTCCCGTGATTTTTATTGATCTCACTGTAAAGATCCTTAAGTGGCGTACTTCCGGGTCTTGTTTTAAAGATAATCCAGTCGCCCTGGTTCATTAATGAAGGGATCAGTCCGGCATTGACTAAAGATGTTTTACCAATTCCAGGTCCCCCCGTTATTACCAGAATCCTGTTTTTCATAAGGTTAGCGGTCATCTCTTCCACTTCCTCCGACCTACCGAAAAACAATTGCGCGTCAATAGTTGAAAATGGTCGCAGCCCCGGATACGGGTTTACCATGTTCATCTTCTTCGCTTCAGTTTGTCTGACATAATTTGCCATAACGGACGCTTAATTCTTCACTGATGTAATTTAACCAATTATTTCTTATTTGTCTAGATACCATCCGGTTAATATACCCAAATAATATACAATTTATTCAATTCCGGAGGGCAGATTATTGATAACTGCAACAAGGAACTTCGCTGTAGCTCAACCTTATCATTTGAGAGACTTCATGCATCACATGAAATTTCACTTTTATCAAAATTAAAGGTTCATACCGATTTACCGATAAAATCTCCCGAATAGAATTAACTGAAAAGAACCCGACAAAGATATTATTATGAAACAACCGGGGACGGGGTGCTGTTCAATAAATGGTACGATAGCTTGACAAAAGCAGACAGGAGACCGGTAATCATCATTAATGAGATGACTACAATCTTATAACCGCACTTAAAAGAAATAAAAAAACACCATTGGGATGTGAGGGGGTTATGCCGTGAGATTGGCAGTAAGGGTGAAGACATCCTGTTTGACGGGCAGTACTAAGACTTGTCATAATCGAGAATTTGCTCTGTGAGAGATCTGACGTTTATATTCAGGCCTTCAGCGATAATAGCGCACTGCTGGTAGAAGTGTTCCCGTTCATGAAGTGTATGTCTGATATATTCGAGCAGCTCGTCATGCGATTTCTCCTTTATCAACGGTCGTTCTTCGCGGGCATGAAGCAGACGCTGGAATAAGGCTTCAGGACTTAAACGGAGGTACACTGTAATTCCGTTTGCATTCATCCATGCCATATTATCCCCGAAACATGGCAACCCGCCACCAGTCGACACGACCGTATTATCATGACTGGCAATATTCCGGAGTACAGCGGCTTCTTTTTCCCGGAAGTAAATCTCGCCCTTTTGGGCAAAAATTCCGGCTATGGTTAAGTGTTCTTCGGTTTCAACCAGGGAGTCTAGATCGACAAAAGCATAACTCAGCCTGGAGGCGAGTCTGCGCCCAGTGGTCGTTTTTCCGGCACCCATAAAACCTGTCAGGAAAACTTTCAAAACAATTACATATTAAAGGTTGAGCGACATTTGTCCTTTATCCTTTTCATCATCCTCATCTTTATCCTGGTCGGGAGTAGCAGGCTCAGGTTCCTCTTTTACCAGAGGTTCGAGTTCTTTAACGACCGACAACTCGTAAGTGGAAAGCCTTTTTCCGCGTGCGCGGTAGCTTTTAACCCCTATAAAATCGGCCACCTCGATGATTTCCGGATCCCTGTCTTTATTTTTACCTCCGAATCTGAGTTCGAACCTCGGGTAATCGAATTCGGTAAGCCTTATGAGCCTTGATTCCGGGTTATCGCCGATAAAGCTCAAAGGCTTGTCGCTAACCTCAAACTGGAAGCGTTTTACATAGTAATAGTCCTGATCGGCGTCATAATACGCAGCAGAATATATTTTATTTTCCCTGAAGCGTTCAATAAGAAAGAGGTCGTCTTCATAATGATTAGCCAGGTCAAAATTGGTCATCCGGAAGGTACCTGACTTAGTTGCAACCAGGAGTTTATCATCACCTGCAAACTCGCCAAGGAGATCGCCACGGCCGTCAACATTCAGACGTCTGACATCCCAATCGAACCATATTTTCCGGCCACCGAGGGTAGATTCCCCTTTCTCTTTCAGGACAATCTTATGGACAGCATGCTTGGTAAGGATATTTCCCATCGCACCGCGCCCTTTGATGGACAGTTCGCTGAAATCCAGTTCAAACATCAGTGTTTTCAACCTGGGTCTGGGTTTGAGGTAAATTTTAATTACCTCGGCTTCCCCGTTAGGGTTAGCGGTAAAATACAAGATCTTTGAATTCTTATCTTCCTTGATGAAACTGTATTCCTTGTCGCGGGTTATTCCTGTAACCGGAGCCCTTTTCATCATTGTGTTGCCCGAATTACCGTCATAATAAATGACATTGTAAATAGTACGGGTGTCGTTGCGTTTGAAAACGGCAATATGAATAATATCCTTACCCACGAACACC
>DASQZK010000145.1:0-2885 GCA_035638735.1 Bacteroidales bacterium | reverse complement strand
TATAACCGGGATGCGAATATGAGCACCCCGGTTTTTTTATGACTCATTTTTTTTGGTGACCATAACGCCATACCGACTAACGGCACCTAAGTTGGCCTTCCTAAAAGGCCCAACCAAGAGAAACCCCGGCCCATAAATGTGAGCTCATGGACGAAAGCGCCTGTAATTCGAAGGCTCGCGTGTCACCTTCGAGGAACGGGACAATGGATACCTCCCAGAAATACCTTCCTGCCTTCTCCTGGTAGCGGTAGGCTATACGCAGATGAGCAAGGAAAGCGAGGGTACTGCTGATGTCAACATCCTGGAAATGTTTCAGAATGATGGTGCTGCCGACACCAAGCTTGATGTGATGCCGGTCAAACGAAAGGATCTCGTTGATTGTTACGGGCATGGTCATTCTCATAGCTCCAGTCGATGGGGGATACCACGCCAGTCCTGTCTGTATCGACGTTTTAAACTGGTCCTGGTTGAGAAGCATCCTTTCGTAACCCACGGAATACAAGGCACCTGGTCCGAGTGCTTCAAGGTATAATCCGTTCGGCTTGCTGAACCCGTTGTTTTAAAAAAGGGTGTCGGGATTCTGTGCAAAAAGGGGCCCGTGAAAATTTATTAGGATGACCCCGAGGATTAGAAGGAAACGGAATTTCAAAAGACTGATCATTGTTTTTTTTTCAGCTGGTATCATGTACATCGTGTAAAGCCATGCTGAGGCACTGTCGACATGCCCATGACGCATATAAATTCAAGAAATCTTTCCTCAAACAAAGCGTGGGATCGTTCACCTGGTGCCTGTAAAATCGCATGATTAAAAAGTATAACAAATCAGACGGTGTAAAGTGGTTTTAACGGTCAGAAAAATATGACAAAAGTCAGGCTTTTCCGGGCTTTAAGGCCAATTTATTTGAAATCAATATGAATAAGATGAACAGTCCTGAATTATGGGAAAATTATCCGTATTTATAGTAATTTTGTGACACGTTTCACAGAAATGTAGAAATATTTAATCAATAAATAATCAATCAATTAGAAATGGCTGATAAAAAAAATTTTGTGACGTGTGATGGTAATTACGCCGCTTCCTACATTGCTTATATGTTCAGTGAGGTTGCAGCTATTTATCCTATCACTCCCTCATCGACCATGGCAGAGTACATCGATGAATGGGCTGCTCATGGCAGAAAGAATATATTCGGTGAAGTAGTACGAGTTTCTGAAATGCAGTCGGAAGGTGGTGCCTCTGGTGCCTTACACGGTTCATTGCAGGCCGGTGCACTCACATCTACCTTTACCGCTTCCCAGGGTCTGTTACTGATGATCCCGAACATGTATAAAATATCGGGCGAACTATTGCCGGGTGTGTTCCATGTTTCAGCACGAAGCCTCGCCGCTCAGGCACTGTCTATTTTTGGCGACCATAGTGATGTGATGAGTACCCGCCACACCGGCTTTGCCATGCTGGCGACCGGAAGTGTCCAGGAAATTATGGATATCGCAGGTGTTGCCCACCTTGCTTCAATCAAATCAAGGATTCCTTTCCTTCATTTCTTCGATGGTTTCCGTACTTCTCACGAAATTCAGAAAGTTGAAGCGCCTTCGATGGACGACCTGGGTAAACTTCTCGACAGGGAAGCACTTCAGGCCTTCAGGGACAATGCGCTCAACCCTGAGCACCCTGTTACCAGGGGAACAGCCCAGAACCCGGATATCTATTTCCAGGCCAGGGAAGCGTCAAACGTTTTTTATGATCGCGTACCTGACATGGTTGAGGATTACATGCAGGAACTCACCAAAATTACCGGCAGGGAATATCATCCTTTTACCTATTATGGTGCCGAAGATGCCGAAAACATCATCGTGGCTATGGGTTCAATCACCGAAACAGTGAAAGAAACCATCGACCACCTGATGGAAAAGGGCGAAAAAGTAGGGTTGATCTCCGTTCACCTTTACCGTCCCTTCTCCGCAAAATACTTCTTTAAGGTACTGCCCAAGTCGGTGAAGAGAATTGCCGTCCTTGACCGCACAAAAGAACCGGGTGCTAATGGCGAACCCCTTTACCTCGATGTACGCGACCTGTTTTACGGTCGTGAAAATGCTCCTGTGGTCGTTGGCGGACGTTACGGCCTCAGCTCCAAAGATACGACACCAGGCATGATCATCTCTGTTTTCGATAACCTGAAAATGAATGAACCTAAAAACCGGTTCACTGTTGGTATCGTTGACGATGTATCATACCTTTCTCTTCCCCTCGGACCGAACATTTCCGTGGTCAAGAAAGGTACTTTCGAAGGTAAATTCTATGGCATTGGGGCCGACGGTACGGTTGGTGCCAACAAGAATTCGATTAAAATCATTGGTGAATCGACCGATAAATATTGCCAGGCATATTTTGCTTACGACTCGAAAAAGTCGGGCGGTATTACCACGTCACACCTGCGTTTCGGTGAGAAACCGATCAGGGCACCCTATCTGGTTGTCACGCCCGATTTCGTAGCCTGTCATGTACCGTCCTATATCAATAAGTATGATATGCTGAAAGGGCTCAAAGACGGGGGAACCTTCCTTCTCAACTCCCTCTGGGATGCTGAAGAAACAAGGCATCGTCTTCCCGATTCAATGAAGAAATACCTGGCAGAACATAAGATTAACTTCTATATCATCAACGCTACAAAGATTGCAGAGGAAATCGGTCTTGGTAACAGGACAAACACCATTATGCAGTCTGCCTTCTTCAAGATTGCCAATGTGATCCCTTACGACCAGGCTGTTGAAGAGATGAAGAGGTTTATCGTGAAATCATTCGGACGCAAGGGTGAAGATATCGTAAACATGAATTACGCTGCTGTTGAAAAAGGTGGTGAAGTTGAAAAAGTAGATATTCCTGC
>DASQZK010000144.1:0-2695 GCA_035638735.1 Bacteroidales bacterium | reverse complement strand
CCGTAGCCTGTGCCTGGGTGGACGTCTACGAACGGCTGAGAGTTCAAAACCGCCTGAACTGCATTTATGGCATAAGGGAACCGATCGGCTGGCAGAATCAGGTCCAACGCATTGTCGTTCAAGATGACTACGTGCGTAACTAAATATAACCCTGGTCATAAAACATTTCAAAATCGCATTGAAAGACAAACGCAAATGAGTTTTAACAATCAACTTAACCACCCTTTCAGGATGGATATACAATGAAGTGGGATCTATACGAACTGATTCGCGGGCCGGTAATGACCGGCACGCTTATCCTGTTTACGGCCTGCCTGGTTTTTCGCCTAGTTCAGTTTTTGCTGGCCACATTCCGTTTACCCCCCAAAACAACAGCACATGGCATCCGTCAAACCCTTCAGTTCGGTTTCCGTGAACATATCCAGTCAATGCCACAAAAACTCCGTAAAGCACGCATCCACTATCGTAACAGCGTATTCAGCATGATGCCTTTTACCATATGGCTTACTGTGGTTTTCCATGCCATTATCGTGGCTGCCATTTTCTTTACCGAAGGCCACAATGTGTTGCTGGATATTTCCTGGGGTTTCAGCTTTTACTCCATTCCCGAAAAGACAATGGATATGCTGACCATTTTCGTCATCGTCGTTTTGCTCTATTATCTGATCCGCCGCGCATTTTCGACCAAAATGAGATTTCCGGTTATTTTCAGAGATTATGTGGCCATTCTTGCCACAGCGGCACCTTTTGTCACCGGGTTCATGGCGTACCACCAGTGGTTTAATTATCGAACCGTCATCATCTGCCATATGATCAGCGGACAGTTGATGCTGATAGCCCTGCTCTATACCAAGCTCGGTCACATGATATTTTTCTTTTTCGGACGAGTTTCTCTGAGAGGCGAATTGAATTTGCTGCGTGGTTCGAGAGCCTGGAGGACAGATCGTAAGTTGGAAAAACTCCCCGAACCATTACAGGGGAACGATGTCGATGTCCGGTATATCCGCTATATGCTCGACCAAAAACAAACGCAGATGAAGATGATGCTGCGGTACTGCGCCAGGTGCAGCAATTGTGCAAGAAGCTGCTTTTTGTATGTCAACAACCGTGACGCTTCTTATATCCCTTCTCATAAAGTCTTTTATTCTTTAGGAAAGCTTTACCGGGCAAAAGGTAAGGTACAGCGCCAGGATCTGGAAAACATGGTGGATACCATCTGGAATAAATGTGTTCTCTGCGAGCGCTGCTACTGCTTCATCGGACTTAATATTCCGGAAATGATTTCTCTGGCGCGTTCTATTTGTCGCTCTCAGGGGGTTTATAAGACGTATGACAACTAGTTTGCACAAAATTCGAATATATGCAGGCCTGGTATTTACCGCCTATTTTCTGTTGGCCACGTTTATCCCTTATTTGGTGAGCTATTCGAGCCTGTATGCCCAGGACGATGATATCTATATTGAGAACACAGCGTCCTACCACAGTAAAAGCCGACCGGCAGTCTATTTCTCTCACGAAAATCATATGGAATCATATGATTGCCTGGACTGTCACCATGATTATCAAAATGGCGAAAATGTTCTGGATGAAGATGAATTAGAAAACGACGAAAGTGCCGGCTGTGCCTCCTGCCATACAAAAGAGGCGTCCATAGATCTTAAAACCGCCTACCACCGTCAATGCATGAGCTGCCACAGACGCGTCAACAAACAGGAAGCAGATAATTCACCCATTACCTGCCAGGATTGTCACAGCCGGCATTCTCTTACGCCATAATATTCTATAGCAAATCTCTGAACACATAGAAACCTTCCTGAAAACCCGTGACGTCTCCAATAAAATAATGATTAAACGCGTAAAACCATAGACGTTCCGATTATTTCCTACATTGCTCCTGAAACCGGCAGCTAATCGTTGCGACTAAAGAGTCCCATTAACGGCGATATGGGACTGCATTCATCACTTTCGATGTGAAGACTATTTCTTCGAAATGTATCGTTCTCGACTTTGCCTATATTATGATTATTATATTCAAAGATGTCATGGGTTAGAAACAACTGAAACCTAAATTGAGCGTTTCAAATTTTTGAACTGGTTAATATTAATAATATTTTTAAGGTATCCTGCCATTCTGAATTTCAAGAATATGAAACCCTGCGGGATTTCCAATTTCACCGCATCTACTGTGTCAGATGACCTTCCGCATAGGCGACTATAGCGAAACGACATCTTCCTTGTATCTGCGGCAAACTTGAAAATTGCTCAATTTAGGTGAAATTTCATAACTAATTAAGAATACGAAATTTAAATCATTATAATCGGTCCAGGCGGCGTACTCATCAATTAGCCCCTGAATTTTGAACACGCGACAAACCTTGCCGTTCGGATGTCGCGTTCGTTTACGCCGCTTGGAACGGACAAAGGAAAAGAACGACCATGAATCTCAACTTGGACAACAAACTGTCACTGGTTACCGGGAGTACGGCCGGAATCGGATATGCCATAGCGACATCGCTGGCACGTGAAGGCGCCAGCGTTGTTATAAACGGTCGATCGCAGGCATCCGTAGATGATGCCGTGGTTAAGATAAAATCCAACACAGGCGGCAACATATCCGGTTTTGCCGGGGATCTCGGTATTGAGACCACCGCAGAACAGCTTGCCGAAACATTCCCTGACGTGGAAATCCTCGTCA
>DASQZK010000143.1:0-2703 GCA_035638735.1 Bacteroidales bacterium | reverse complement strand
AATACCGCCTGGTGGTAGAAGGTATCGGCTGCAGCCCGGCGTTCACTATCGGTGAGAATATGTTAAGCGAGGCGTTCAAGGTATCGATGCAGGGCATGTTCTACCAGCGCATAGGCTGTGGTGAACAACCGTCCGGCGATTTTCCGCGGGCCCGGGGGCCATTGTTAATCCCGGGAAAGGAACCATCCGATTATATCGTGTATATCTCAAATAAAAACATGGTCACCGGTGATAATCCCGATAATCGCGGTTTTTACGGCGATGACCTGTCGGGCGAGGTGGCAGAAGATGCCTGGGGCGGATGGAGCGACGCATACGACCTTGACCGCCGGCCGGTGAATTTCCAATGTGCTTTCGACCTGTTACTGACATACTATCTCAACCCCGATGCCTTCACCGATAACCAGCTGTACATTCCCGAGGTCAACAACGGGATTCCCGATATTATCGACGAGGCTTTGTGGGAAATCGACTGGTGGCTCCGCATGCGTGATTCCAAAGATGGCTATCTCACCGGACTGACAAATATTCAACCACCCGAGAACGTGAACTACGCAGGGGCCGCCTGCGGCTGGCAGGGATGGTGTGTGGCTGCCGGCTCAGCCTTCGCTGCCGATTGCTTCAGGCTGAACGGGAATAAAACCCTACAGGAAAAATACACAAAGGCGGCCCTTGAAGCATACAGGTGGGCAATGAATCAGGATGACCAGATGCTCGATACCGGTGTCAGCGGCTTACGCGGCCGTGACCTGAAAATGACAGCCGCAGCTTTCCTTTTCAACCTTACCGGTGAATCCAAATTTGAAAAAGTGGTGGATGAAGAAAGTGAAGTGAAGAATCCCTCATCACAAGTCAGGAACCCGGAGAACTGGGAACAACAGTATGCAACCGTTGGTTACATTTTCACCCCCCGCAGAGCAAAGTATTCCAAACTTCAGGCAAACATGAAGACGGCCATCATTAACCAGGCAAAAGTGGATTATGTGAATAAGATGCCTGAAAGCCCGACCCATTCTGCCCGCTGGGCCAGCAGTTGGGAAGGCATGGTCCAGACCTCCAATGAAATGTCGCTGGTAGCCGTTGCCCATAAAATAACCAGTGACGCGTCTGAAAAAACGTACTTTGAGAAAGGATTATATTCGGAAGCTGAGTGGACCCTCGGCAGGAACCCTCTCGGACTGGTCCAGATGACCGGACTGGGCGACAGGTGCATCACTCAGACTTTTGCCCCGGGTCGACGCGACGGTTACCCCGGCGTCACTCCCGGCTGGACGCCTTATATATGCCGCGACGGATGGGGCATGAAGGATAATATCCACTTCTGCGACTGGTACACCGACAGAAATTACCCGGACGATAAAACTCTGTGGCCCTGGGGCGAGAATTTCTGGAACAGCCGCTACTGCGTCCCTAACAGCGAAACGACCCCGCAGCAGACGTTCCGGCAGAAAATTGTACTCTATGGCTATATTTTTGGAATGAATAAAACCCTGGCGAGAGGCAAATAACACTTTTCAACTCGCTGAATGGTGTTACTTGCCCCAATGAAATTGAACCATGGGCTTCAGCTGCATTTATTGGGAAAGAAGCAATCCCTGTAAAAAATACCGAAAAATACCGTCGCATGTTGAGTTCCCACAAATGGTTGGTATAGTGCTTATAACCGGAGAACCGTTCTTGAGTGTGTAATAATTACACGCATGATGTGAACTATTTACACACTGGATGTGATGCTACAAATCACAGTAATTCAAACCGGCTACCATGATTTTATTTTAGTGTAACAGATGCCCAAATCTGTATTCTGGCCTTTTAAACAGACTATAATCCCTGATCTACTGGCAGAATTGGTTTGTTCCCGGATTAAAAGTGAAATAAAACGCCATCTGCTTCCCGCATCTCCGCGATCGGATAAGTCCTGGAATTCCACTAAAAACACCGTTTTCATGGTGAAAAAGACGAACATAAGGGGCAACACCGGTAACGCCCTGGCATAAAGAAATATATAAAATCAACCTCTCCCCTAAACATGTTGCCAAAAAAATTGTTGATGGTTTATTCACTTCCTCTAACTGTTTCGTTTTCATACACTAAATTAAATTCTAACATTATGAAAAATGTAATGAAAAAAACCCTGTTGGCCAGCCTGGCTCTGATGCTCATTTTCCCTTTAAAAACCATGGCTCAAGAATGGACCAAAGATCAGAAAGAAGTCTGGCAGGTCGTCCAAAACTCCTGGGAAGCCTGGAAAAACAAGGATGTATCCTCTTATTTCTCCAATCTACACGATCAGTACATGGGATGGAATAGTGAACAACCTTTACCAACCAACAAAAGCGAATTACGATCCTCGGTGGAAGCCAGGAAAGATATGATGACGTTGAACCATTATGTCATCAACCCCGCCAGGATCGTGGTCACCAAAGAGGCCGCTGTGGTCGATTATTATTATGTCATGTATTATACCTGGAAACAAGGTGACAAAGAAAAGATGGATTCGGAAAGAGGAAAGTTTGTAGAATTTTACGTGAAAGACGGAGGCAATTGGAAATTATTGGGCGACATGACCTACATTGAACCTCAAAAACATCACGACGGGGATGATGATTAATCCGGCTCAGTACTGTTATCCTCCTTAAACACATTCTGACCAGTATACCTTCGTGCTAATGGTTAGATAAAAAATGCCTTGTAAAACGATTT
>DASQZK010000142.1:0-5920 GCA_035638735.1 Bacteroidales bacterium | reverse complement strand
CAATCGTTTTATTGAACGAAATATTGAAGTCTGTCTTCCACGACAATTTCCCTTTCAGGTTATCAGTATTGATAGTCAGCTCGAAACCCTTATTTCGCATGGTTCCAATGTTCAGGATGGTACTTGTAAATCCCGACATTGAAGGGATGGTAGCCGGATACAAGAGGTCAAAGGTTTTCTTGTAGTAATAGTCGGCCACAATGCCGATTCTGCCCTTGAAGAAGCCCATATCCAGGCCTGCATCGAGCTGCCTCGTGGTCTCCCACTTGAGTTTGTCATTTCCTGGCCTGACCGGGGCAAAGCCGGTGGTGGGTATGGTATGGTTAAAGTAATATACAGTGTTTGTGAGTGTTGGGATATACTGGTAGGAAGGGATCTTATCGTTTCCACTTATACCGTAGCTTATTCTTGGCTTGAGGTTATAAAATATACCGAGATTCTTGATAAAATCTTCTTGTGAGAGCCTGTAGGCCAACGCTACGGAAGGGAAGAATGCGTACCGGTTGTCGGGCCCGAATTTGGATGACCCGTCGGCTCGGCCGGTAAGTGTTACCAGCAGTTTATCACCGTAATTGTAATTCACCCTGCCGAGCCATGATAAGAGCAGTTCGTCCTGGAAGCCCGTATATATAGTAGGTTTGTTTTCGGCAGTATTGATTCCGTAGTACGTGAGTTCATTGGTTGTAAAACCGGTGGCCACATCGATGAATGAACGGGTGTTTGTCGACTGGTAACTGAAACCACCCAGGATGTTCAGTTTGTGCCGGCCGAAACTGACATCATAGGTAAGCGTATTCTCATTCAGAAACCTCGAGCTCTCGAAATTGGCATAGCGTGCCTGGCCATTATTGAAAGAGCCCGAATAGGTATAGGTAGGATTGAAATAATCCTGGACATTGCTGCGATGGTCGATGCCCACGTTCACACGTAGTTTCAGGTGCTTCAGAATGTCGTAATCGCCATATACACTTCCGATGATCCGGTTGGTTTTGGATTTCGCAACCACGTCGCGGGTTACAGCTACTGGGTTATCGAGCCAGGCATCAGCATTCGGGTCGGTAAGGGTATACTGCCCGGTAGAATCTCTGATGGCCAGGGTTGGTGCTATGGTGAGCGCCGTATTGACCACGCCCGGGAAAAATCCACCGGGGGTTGAAGAGCCTACGGTATTAGCCCTCACCTGGCTGTAATTAAAGCTTCCTCCAACTTTCAGCTTATCAGATACGTCGTTGTCCAGATTCAGTCTTCCGGAATATCTTTTATAATCCGACCCGTAGATGATACCGTCCTGGTCGAAGTAGTTGGTTGATAATGCATAATTGGTTTTTTCATTTCCCCCTGAAGCCATAAACTCATAATTCATCTGGGGGGCTGTTCTGTATATCTCACCCTGCCAGTCGGTACCTTCACCCAACGATTCGGGGTCGGGATAAACGGGGAGATAAGTATCCCCAACATCAGTTGCTGCATTTTGACCGGCTTCGTCATAGAGTTTGGCATACTGCGTGGCGTTCATCACGTCAATCCGTTTAGCGATTTTCTGTATGCCATAATAGGCGTTGAAAGAAACCGTGTTTCGTCCCGACTGGCCTCTCTTTGTAGTAATCAGGATAACACCGTTAGCTCCGCGGGAACCGTATATCGAGGTTGCTGAAGCGTCTTTCAGAATTTCAATAGACTCGATATCACTGGGATTTAATGTCCCAAGAGAATTCACCACTGGTGAACTGATCCACGATTGATCATTTGACGACTCGATAGGGATGCCGTCTACTACGATGAGGGGTTCATTGCCGCCAAGAATTGAATTGGCACCGCGGATCCTGATCGAGGTGGCTCCGCCGGGCTGTGCAGAAAGCTGCGTGATCTGCACCCCGGAGGCTTTCCCCTGGAGCGACTGGTCAAGCGAGGTGGCAGGGACCTTTGCCAAATCTTCCGAATTAACCGATCCGACCGAACCGGTCAGATCACTCTTTTTCATGGTACCATAACCGACAGCCACTACCTCATCAAGACCGATAACATCAGCGGAGAGCTTAATGTCAATTTTAGTCTTGTCACCGACGGGAACATCCGTGTTTTTCATCCCTACAAATGCATAGACAAGCGTCGCTTTTGGACTGGTGAGCGTGATGGAATACGTTCCGTCCAGTCCTGTTATGGTCCCGTTGGTTGTGCCTTTTTCACTCACGGTAGCACCGATAACAGGCTCCCCGTCTGTTTCAGAGGTCACCGTCCCGGTAATGGTCCTGCCTGTCTGGGCGTGAGCAGGAAGGAATAACAACACGAACAAGAAGGTTGTTATTACCACGGATAAAGTTTTTCCTTTCAACCGTGTATTGGTTTTTTGTACAGTCGATAGTTTCTTCATGTTAGTCCATTTTGTATGATCATGATAGCCATTGGATCCGGAACGTTTTGGCATCACTCATCGCCTGATAGAGTCATGGCGTTACGGTTTGAATTTACTTTTAAGTTCCAATGTTCAAATGTATGAACATAATGTAAAAGTATGGTTTTTCTCAGAGAAACAAAAGGATTTATCATAAAATTCCCTGGTTTAAACAAGGTTTGCCGGAAGTACTGGCATAGAGGCCTTTATTCGCGTTCGCTTTCAATGGTATATACAAAACTGTCGGCCCTGTAGTATCCGACATTGTATTCAACGGGTCGGCTTCCCGGGTCGTAAACCATGCGCTTTCTTTTCAGGATTGGGTCGCCTACTTTGATACCTAGTTTGGAGGCCAGGAATTTGTCGGCTGCCCTGGCGCTGAGTTCTTCTTTGGAGAGTTTGGCAACGGTGTGGTAATCGTGTTCCAGTATTTCGTAAAGGGGCTTGGTAAAATCTTCGTTCCCGGTAAGTCCGATGCGCGGGTTGAAATAGGAATAGAAATAGACGAAAGGACCGTCTTCGCGTCCCCGTAGCCTTACGAGTTTAAGGATTTTGGTATCTTCTGTAATATTGAAAAAGCGGGCAACGTCGGGTTCGGGCATAACATTGTCGACGCTGATCTCGAAGTTTTTTATATCGATACCCATGGCTTGCATTTCCTGGGAAAAGCTCGACCAGCTCCTGATGCGTGTATTTACGCTTTCGCCGGCGAAATGGGTTCCGAAACCTTTTTTTCTTACCAGGACACCTTCGTATACAAGTTTATTGGTTGCCTGGCGTAAAGTATTTCTCGAGATACCGAGGTTTTTGGCAAGGTCGACCTCATTTGGCAATAGTTTGCCACTTTTGTATTCCGGATCTTCAGCCATTTTTCTCAGCAGCGTTTCAACCTGGGCATGAAGCGGGATCATACTTTTATGATCTATTGCGTATTTCATTTTTCCGTTTTTCGTCAGTCATATTTTCAGAATACGAAGATAATCCGTTATTTAAAAAACCCTGATGATTTTATAAATTTTCCGGTTTCAGTTTTTCCCGGGAGCTGTATCCTGAAAAAATAAAGACCGTTGTCAAGTTTGGTCACCGGGATCTTAAACCGGTGTATACCTGCATACTGCTCCTCGTTAATGTACGAGCCGGTGAGCCTTCCATGAATATCGAAAACGCCCAGGCTGACATAACCATTGGTGTTTAGGTGGTATTCGATGGTAGCATAACTTGTGCATGGATTGGGATAGAGCACTGGTGTGCCGGAGTCGTTCGCCGGTATCAGTAAATCACTCGTTCCGGTAGGTCCTTCAAAGGAGGCGTCGATGGTATGATAAGAAATGCGTATAAACCTGGGCTTATACAGGTCCACATTGCCGAATATTTTCAGGAAGTCGCCATTGGAGTTGTAGGATACCAGGAGCTGGTTGTTGTCGTCGAACTGGGGGTGGGCATAGGCGTTATAGGTTACCTGGGTATCGTATGGCTTTGGCGTGGTATAGACCAGTGTTTTATACTGCCATGGGCCGTGTGGTGTAGTTGAGGTGAAAGTCCATATTTTTGATGAGAGCCAGATATCCTGTGTCAGGAGGACGTACCTGTTTTCGTGTTTGAACACGGCATATTGCTGTGAAACCTGGAAGGTGTTAATTTTAGCGGAGGATGTGGGGTCTTTGCTCCAGCCGCTGCCATCGAAAAATTCCCATCCACCGGTAATATTACCTGTCCGGGCTCTGGCGAGGTGGGGGTATGGGATATGGTAATCGGGATCCTCCTCCTTCCTTCCATATATATATAGGTAATCGCCGTCCTGCATTACCCTGTCGCCATATATAACCTGGCTCAGAAAGTAGTAAGGCACTTCACTTATACCAAGGTAGTTCATCGATGGGTAGTCAAACATCACGATATCGTTACCTATCATCTCAAAATTATAACCTGCCGGTCCGTCACTTTCATGAAATTTTGAGACGAAGATAAACAACGTGTCATTTTCCAGGATGCCATGTTCTGGCCAGTACCAGGTTGAATCCGGATGGTCTGTTTGAATGAAGGTTTGCGGATTGGAAGCAGAACCACCTGTAAGCGTGGTGAAAGAATTACCATCCTGGATAACAGCGGCATTCCTAATCATTTTTGCTCCCGGCGCGATGGTATTATCGGGGTTAACCTCACCAATGAAACTGTCACCGAAAAGCCATAAGGTCCTCCCATTGGGAAGGCTGATGGAATAGGTAGCATCCCCTGCAATCCAACCGCCCATGTCACCATGGAAATAGTCGTTGAAGAGTGAATCTTCGACTGGGCCCCGGGCATTGACGGGGGTCAGTGATAAAAGGATGAACCCTAATCCTGAGAAGATGGAAAGCAGTGCGTATGTTCTTCTTATTTTCATGCGGTAATTGGTTTGTTTTGTCTTACAGGCCTGAAAATGAGAAAGAGGCCGAACAGAATAAACGGGATACTGAGAATCTGCCCGTAATTCAGCACCATCTGATTTTCGACGTTGGTTTGAGGCATTTTTACAAATTCGATAAAGAAACGGCAAACATAAAGTGAAACGAGTACCAGTCCTAAAATTGAACCAGGTTTTTCCCGCCCTTCATGACGAAGAAAGTATATAAATATAATAATAAATATGGCCAGGTAAGCCAGCGCCTCATACAATTGGGCCGGATGACGGGGCATATTATTAACCCTGGGAAAGATGAAAGCCCAGGGCAGGGTGGAGTAACTGCCGAGAATTTCCGAGTTTATCAGGTTTCCGATCCGGGTAAAGAAGCCCACCAGGGGACCGAATAAAGCTATCCTGTCAAATATCCAGAGGACAGGCATTTTGGTGCGGCGGGCATTGATTACCAGGACGATCATTAAAGCCGCGGCCGAGCCATGACCTGAAAGTCCCCGTATACCGGTAAATTTGGCCCCGTTACCAAGCTCACCTCTCCACGGTTTGATGATGTCAAGGGGAAACTTAAGGTAATATTCCGGTTCGTAAACCAGGCAATGCACCAGCCTGCCCCCTACGAATATCGCCAGGATAATGAAGATGGCATACGATTCAAGCTCCTTCAGCGTTCTGCCTTCCCTGGTGAAAATTCCCCGCAGAAAATAATAGCTAATCATGAAACCGGTAAAGATCATGAGCGGGTACCAGTAAAGTTTGAAGCTGCTGATGCTGAAAATAACCGGATCAGGATTCCATATAATGTACAACGGTATCATTCTGTTCCAAAACTAATAAATAGACGGGAATTTATTCTGCCAACCGGAACCTTCGAAAGGTGTTTCCAAAGGTGGAGAAGGCAGAACGGTATAGTATCCCCGGGAGAACAAGAATGTTCTCCCGGAGTATATTTTATGTAATTCCTGTGAACATGTTCGGTAGGTGACCTTGCCTGTTCACCGGCGTATTAGCGAAGCAGGATTTTATAACTGTGGTCTTTATTTCCCGAACGAATCCTTACGAAATAGGTACCAGGCTTCTGACCGCTAAGATCAACCGATGTCTGCAGGTTGTCAAATTTGCGTGATAAAATG
>DASQZK010000141.1:0-6116 GCA_035638735.1 Bacteroidales bacterium | reverse complement strand
AGCAGGCTGCCATTCAGTATTGTGGCTCTTGAAGAAAGGGTCAATTACCTGTACAAGCCGGATGGTTCATCGCAAAGTATCAGGATAGGCGGCATTATTGACCGCATGACGGGGAAGGAAGGCACGATTCATATTGTGGATTATAAAACCGGTCGTGTCGATAAGCAAATTTCGTCGGTGGATCAGCTTTTTGACCGCGACAACTGGCCGTGGGGCAAAACGTTTAAGGCCGTGCTGCAGACCTTCATTTATGCCTGGGTCTATGCAAAACAGACCGGCGAGAAAGCCGTCAGGCCGGAAATATACGTTGCCGGGGACATTTTCAGAGATGATTATTCACCAGATATTTATGTGAAAACTGACAAAAACAAAGGAAGGCCGGTGGAAGATTTCAGGGAACTGGCCGGGGATTTTGAGTCGCATTTTGACGTTTTGCTGAATAAAATTTTTGATCCCGATCTGCCTTTCAGCCAGACAGACGACGAAAAGCGGTGTGGCTATTGTCCTTATTCGGGAATTTGTCACCGAAACGGAAAATCCTGGTAAGAAGGTATTATCGCAGACTCTCCCTTGAAGGTTACCATGAAATAAGACCTGAGAAAGAGGTTGGTGAACCCTGCGAATTCCGATATCCACCGTATCGCACCCGAAGGGTAGTCGGCGCCATTGCCAATGGTGAGGTAGCAGGCTAACGCCATTAAGATTGCTGTCAAAACTATGAAATCGGATTGGTTGACATATACCTCCCGGCGGTTTTCCGATTGATTTGCGTGTATAATTATTTGTGAAGGAACAGGTTTAAGGGGCCACTATTCCTCGTCGTTGAGGAGGTCTGGTCTCAGTTTCCTGGTCCTTTCCATGGCGTTATTCATTTTCCATTCCTCGATAAGGCGTGGGTTCCCCGAGGTGAGTATTTCGGGCACTTTCCATCCTTTGTATTCGGCTGGCCTGGTATAAACCACCGGTGAAAGGAGGCCGTCCTGGAACGAATCGGACAGGGCTGAAGTTTCGTCAGAAATGGCACCGGGCAAAAGTCTGACTACACTGTCGGTGATGACGGCAGCCGCGAGTTCTCCCCCGGTCATAACATAATTCCCGATGGATATCTCCATGGTAACAAGGTACTCACGAACCCGCTGGTCCACACCTTTGTAATGACCGCACAGGATTATCAGGTTCCCGCAGGTAGACAGCCTGTTGGCCAACTTTTGATCGAACATCTGCCCGTCGGGTGAGGTGTAAATGACCTGGTCGTAGTGGCGCTGAGATTTAAGGTGAGCTATAGCACGGTCTATTGGTTCGATACTCATAACCATACCCGCTTCGCCGCTAAAAGCATAATCGTCGACACGGTGATGTTTGTCGGTGGAAAAATCCCTCAGATCATGAACGATTATCTCGACCAGCCCGGCCTCCTTCGCTCTCTTTACAATGGAATGGTTTAACGGACTGGTAAGCAGACCAGGTAAGACTGTGATAATATCTATTCGCATATCCTTTTTCTGCAAAATTATAAATATTTCCGGTTTTACCGGATTCTTGCTGGTGTTGGACTGAGTGACAGGGACTGGTGTGAAGACCCACGCTGTATTTTTCAGGGTCACCTGGTAAGATTCTAAATTAATAAGTGACAATATGACAGTAGTAACACAATAAAAATGACAAAATGACATATTTCCATTGACAATCAGGCGAAAAAATGTCAGCTAAGGGCAATGGCACATCCTTTGACTGGTTAGGGGCACAGGAATAAAATATTAATCATATTAAAAAGCAAAAGAGATGACATTATTAAGAGTATACAATAACAATGGACATGAAGCTGCCAATGCTTCTTCAGATTACAGGTTTTCGGATATCATGCACGATTTCTTCGGTGATACGGGTGTGCGGAATTTCAGTACACCAAGAGTGAACGTCATGGAAGATAACGAGAGTTTTACCATTTTGATGGCTCTCCCGGGAGTTGAAAAGTCGGAACTCAGCATCAATATTGACAAAGATGTTCTGGTCATCTCCCGGAAGAAGGATGAAGAGAGCAATGCCCAGGTGAATTATACCCGCAGGGAATTTGATTTTGGTTCATTCGAGCGTTCGTTTGATTTGCCTGAGGATATTAATGTTGAAAAGATCAATGCTTCCATGGAAAACGGTATTCTCACTGTTTACCTGCCAAAGAAGGATGAGGCTGTTGACAGGGGGCCGGTTCAGATCAGCATCTCGTAAGATGCTCTGACACGATTTAGAGTTACAATTGGTTTTGGGTTTAGTTTATTAAGGCTGCTTTCGCATGAAAGCAGCCTTTCTTAGTGTCAGTTCCGGGCTTACAGAGGACGGGTTTGGCGAACAAACTTTTAACGCCTGTCATTGTTTCGTCAAATAGGAGCGATGAAGTACAGCCAGAAAATTCTGCAGGTCTGGAAGTAAGACGGGATATGGTCAGCCTGGAGGATGACCGGATGATATATCATATTTGTTAGTGCGAATAACCTGTTTTTATTGTAATTTGTCAAAAACATTTGAAACACGATTAGATAATGGTATTTTTATAGATATATTTCTAATAGAAGGAAAAAATGATTTCCTATGAATATAAAAGATCCCAAAAACTCTGTTCGCGACGAACAATTCGACAGGAATGCCGAAAATATGGATGTTGAAAACAATCCGGCCGGCGCTCAAGAAAGTAATCCGGAGCCTGAAACTACCTCCGGGAAGCCAGAAAAGGAATCGGTGCACGACACCGGTCACGACGAAGGTAGCCAGGTGAAAGAAGATGTGGGTGAAGAGGTATCCTTAAATGCTGACACAGGAAAGGTTGACGGCACAGGGGGCGATTCTGAAACAAAAGTTCCGGCAGGCAAAGAATCGGGCCTGGAAGAGCCTGAAGAAGAGTCGCTTGGTGATTCAGCGAAACAGGAAGATGATTCGCCCGGACCGACCGGTAAGTCTCCTGATAGTGGCGATGAAACCCACCAGGCCGACACGTCATCGAAAAAGGCACGTCAGCCAGGGAAGAAAAAACCTGAGAAGGAAACGGTAAATTATAATCTCCTGAGCCGGGAAGATCTCGTCGGTATGCTCGAAGATCTTATCTCATCCAAGAACATCTCGGATATCAGGGATGAGGTAGAGGCGATTAAAATTGCGTTCTATAAAAAGCAACGCACGGATCATGAAAAAGCTAAAGAGGAATTTGTTGCCAATGGCGGTAATTCTGATGAGTTTGAAGCAGAGGAAGACCCGGAAGAAGAGAAGTTTAAAAACCTGCTGAAAAAGTTTAAGGATCTTAAGGTCGATATATCCAGAGTTGATGATGATGAGAAAGAAGCCAATCTCAGGGAGAAATATAAGATTATCGAGGAAATAAAAGAGCTTGTCAACCGTGATGAGTCGATAAATAAAACCTTTCAGGAATTTCGCGATCTCCAGAGACGATGGCACGATGTAGGTGTTGTCCCTCAGCAGAGCCTCAAAGACCTTTGGGAAACCTACCATTACCATGTTGAGAAGTTCTATGATTATATTAAGATCAACAAGGAGTTACGGGACCTTGATCTGAAGAAAAATATGGAGTCCAAAATCGGTCTTTGTGAGAAAGCCGAAGCCTTGCTGCTTGAACCAAACGTTGTCAATGCATTTCAGACTCTCCAGAATTACCACGATCAGTGGCGGGAAATAGGTCCGGTTCCGAAAGAGAAAAGGACAGAAATATGGGAACGCTTCAAAGATGCCACCTCTAAGATCAATAAAAGGCATCAACACTATTACCAGGAGTTAAAGGAAAGCCAGAAAAAGAATCTGGAATCGAAAACGGTTCTTTGTGAAAAATCTGAAGAACTGGCGAAACTCAATCCTTCAAGTCATGACGAATGGGTCAAAAAGACCAACGAGATGCTTGAGCTTCAGAAGGTATGGAAGACCATTGGCTTTGCTCCGAAAAAAGACAATAATCGTATTTATGCCCGTTTTCGTAGTGCCTGCGACCTGTTTTTCGAGAAGAAACGGGAATTCTATGCCCAAAACATGCAGGAACAGCAGAATCACCTCCAGCAGAAGCTTGATCTTTGTGTTCAGGCTGAAGCCCTGCAGGACAGTACCGACTGGAAGGGCACGACTGACGAGATGATACGTCTGCAGAAGAAATGGAAAAGTATCGGTCCGGTGCCCCGCAAATTCAGCGATGAAGTGTGGAAACGCTTCAGGGCGGCCTGCGACCGTTTTTTCAACCAAAAGTCCGATTTCTTCTCAAAAATTGATACGACCTATGAGAAGAACCTCGAGGCCAAGGAAAAACTCATTGAAGAGATCGTGAATTTAAAACTGACGGATAACCAAAAGGATAATTTGAAGAAGCTTAATGATTTCCAGCGACGCTGGTCCCAGATTGGTTTCGTTCCCTATGAGAAGAAAGATGAGATCATGCAGAATTTCAGGGAAGCGATTAACAGTCATTACGACAATCTTGAAATGGATGACCACAAGAAAAGTATGCTAAAATTCAGGAATAAGCTCGAAAATATCAGTCAAAAGCCGCGCCCGGGGATCAAAATGCGGTTTGAAAGAGAAAAATTAATGAACAAGCTGCAGCAAATCAGAAATGATATCAGCCTTTGGGAAAATAACATCGGCTTTTTTGCCGATACCCAGAAAGCCGAATCGATGGTGAAAGACTTCGAGCAGAAAATAGAGGATGCCAAGGCCAGGATCAAGTTGTTGGAAGAGAAGATCATTCTTATTGATGAGCTTGATACGGATGAAGATTAAATTCGCATTTTCTTTCTTCAAAATTACCCCTTCTAAGAATTAATTATTTACTTTGCGGTTTGAACTTCAAAAATCGAACTATTGGCCGCAACGAAATATATTTTTGTAACAGGAGGCGTCACCTCATCACTGGGTAAAGGCATAATATCCTCCTCTCTTGCAAAGTTGCTTCAGGCCAGGGGTTATCATGTCACCATTCAGAAGCTCGATCCATACATCAATGTGGATCCCGGAACGCTTAATCCGTATGAGCACGGGGAATGTTATGTGACAGAAGACGGTGCAGAAACTGACCTTGACCTGGGGCATTATGAACGTTTTTTAGGAGTGCCTACTTCCCAGGCAAACAATGTAACTACGGGGCGTATCTATCAGTCGGTTATCAACAAGGAACGCAAAGGGGATTACCTTGGCAAGACTGTACAGGTCATTCCGCATATCACCGATGAGATAAAACGCCGGATCAAACTTCTTGGCACCCGTCACAACTACGATGTGGTGATTACCGAGATTGGAGGTACGGTGGGCGATATTGAATCCCTTCCTTATATTGAATCAGTGAGGCAGTTAAAGTGGGAGCTGGGGCCCGGTAATTCACTGGTAATACACCTTACACTTGTCCCATACCTGGCTGCTTCGGGTGAATTGAAAACCAAACCCACCCAGCATTCGGTAAAAGCTCTGTTGGAAAACGGGGTACAGCCCGATATTCTTGTATTGCGGACAGAGAAGACCCTAACCCGGGAAATACGTAAGAAAGTAGCCTTGTTCTGCAACGTCAATCTCGAATCGGTTATTGAATCGATCGATGTATCGACCATATACGAAGTCCCCCTGTTGATGCAGAAGGAAAAGCTCGATGCAACGGTATTGCGGAAGCTAAACCTTCCCAATGGAAGCCCTCCGGAGTTAAAGCCATGGAAACAGTTCGTCGACAAGCTGAAGCATCCCAAAACTGAAGCGAAAATTGCCCTGGTGGGGAAATACGTAGAACTGCACGACTCCTATAAATCAATTCTTGAGTCGTTGACACATGCCGGCGCCATTAACCTTTGCAAGGTTAATGTGACCTGCATTCACTCTGAAACCATTTTCCCCGACAACCTGGATGAAAAGCTGGAAGGGTTTGACGGCGTTGTCGTTGCTCCCGGTTTCGGCGATCGCGGTATAGAAGGAAAAATCCTGGCAGTGAAGTACGCCCGCGAACATAAAATCCCGTACCTGGGTATCTGTCTGGGTATGCAGTGCGCTGTGATTGAGTTTGCCAGGAACGTACTGGGCTTCAAAGATGCGCACTCCACCGAGATGACCCGTATGACCGAACACCCGGTTATTGACCTTATGGAAGA
>DASQZK010000140.1:0-2005 GCA_035638735.1 Bacteroidales bacterium | reverse complement strand
GAGATTGATGTACGGTTCATTGATCAGGATCGTTTTGATGCCTTTCGATTTAAGGGTATTGAGGTAGTGTTGCGGATGAGGAAAATTCTCCTGGTACCAGGTGAAATTCCCCATGTAATGCGGCGAATCGGGTTTGTATCCGCCAAACCAGTTGGCATCGAGTATGATGGCATCCAGGGGAAGCCTGTCCTTACGAAATTCATTTACAATACGGTAAACCTGCGTATCCTGTTCGTATGCACATTTGCTCTGAAGCAAACCCAGGGTCCATTTCGGGAACATTGGAAAATACCCGGTCAGATCATAATAAGCATTCAGCAAGGGCTGAAGCGTCTTCCTGTGCACGAAGTAATACGTATATGTTCCGTTATCGGTGCGATACGACCATTTGGAAGGATCTGTTTTGGCCAGGTCGTAATACCCGGGATATGTATTATCGAAGAAGACACCCCATTGGTCCGGGCTGTAGATGTATGGGATGTTAATCTGCATGGTGGCGTAAGGCTTCGTATACCCGCCAATATGCTGGTTGTATGAACGAAAAGCATATCCCTTCCTGTCTACCGGGATACTCTTTTGCCCCATGCCGTAAAAGTGATCATTATCTTTCACCTTAAACCAGGCCGTAGTGGAATCACCTTTATGACTATAAGCTCCGGCCGACTCAAGAAGTGGATTTCCTTCATTATCATAGAAGCTTACCGCGAAGGGTGCTTTGGTAATTTCTGCTGTAATCTCGGCGGTTGACACGAGAAGCCTGTCGGTCTTTTCCTTAACCTTCAGACCCGTAGACTTATCGGGATCGAGGATGACCGCGAAGGATTCAGTTTCCGGTGTGCTGTCCCTGCCGGGATAGTAACTCACCTTCATCATGTCGTCGGCAAAGGCCTCCAGGTCAATTTCTGCCGTATCGTTGGAAACGGTCACAAGGCCACCACTAACCTGGAAGCTGTATTTTTCATCGGTAAAGGTGGGAGACTGACAGGAATAAAGCAGTGCCAGCAGTAAAACGGGAACCAATTTGTACATATCTGTAGAATAAAAGGGTTTGAAAAGATTTTTATTTTCACCTTATGGATAGTTGTAAAATTAAGGCATTAAGATCATTTCACATAGGATATGGGGTATTTTGTGAAGTGATAATTTAGGGTTTGCTGAGAAAGTCAGCAAACCAGTTTATAATATTTCACCTTCCGTATCGTAATGGTTCCGATGATTGAAATTTGATCCAAAGATCCGGACAACTCTAATTTTCTGTATCACACATCTGTTTCTGTTGCTCATAAGGCTGTATGGATCATCCACAATAAGCGTTGCTCAGGACAGGGGGACGTGGTTCCCTCTTTTTTCAACCACATCCAGCATACAGTATGTGTGGTTAATGTCCCGGGTTACACTTTCCGGTAGCTTTCCGGTCATCTTTCGGGGGGTCGCTTTGTCTTCTTTTTTTGTTAGGCTTGTCATTATTTGTCGATTTCCCGCATCTGATGCTCCTTCATTAAACGGTCGGCTGCATTAGCAATAAAAATGAACGATGAAGCTCCGCCGATGGTATATTCGGTCTGAATCCACAAGAACGGATCGTCTTCTTTCAGTTCAAAAAAACCAGGATTCATCCATGCCGGTCCTGAAATTACACCACCAGGGATATAACTATAGTCAGAGCGATTAAATCCGAAGGCCGTGGTTTTGCTTTTACTGCCGATACCTGTAACCAAAGACAGGTTATTTGCCGGGTGTACACCGGTCATATAATTCAGGATGTCGAACACTGGCTTGTCGGAAAATATCTCAGGATAGTATTTATTCAGGAAATACTGGTCCTTGGCCAGACCCATCGAATAATAACCCAGGCCGAACAGGCTTTTTCCCAGGGGTGCGCCGTAAGGATTTGTGTCCAGGCGTTTTTTCAACCATTCTGAATATTTGTCCATCAACGGGGTGATCATCGCTTCAAGCCTTTCGAAATCACTGGTATTCCTTAAACGGCAAAGTGCCGGCGCTG
>DASQZK010000139.1:0-5915 GCA_035638735.1 Bacteroidales bacterium | reverse complement strand
ACGATGTATCTGGCATTACCTTTGCTATTCATAAGTGGTTGGGCACTCTTATTCCCGGAATTTATCCTGAAAAAATTACTTGGATTTTCAGGCATATTCCTGACCGCCCAACTGCATATCGTAATGGGATTTCTTGTATCCGTGTTCTTAATTATTCATTTATATGTCAGCACCATGGGAAAATCTCCTGTAAGTAACTTCAAGAGTATTGTTTCCGGCTGGCAGGAAATTCATTAATACCTAAACAACTAAAATTGAGAGATATGAAAAAAAATGCACTAGTATCCGTAATCGCAATGACACTCGCAGTGGTCACACTCATGTCATTCACTATCAGTCAGCAGGAACCAAAACCCTGGCCGGTACCTGCTGAATATAAAAACATGAAAAACCCGGTTAAAGCTGACGCTGAATCTATCCAGGTAGGTAAAATGCTATACAATCGTAACTGCGCTTCATGCCACGGTAAAAATGGTCTTGGCGACGGTCCAAAAGCCAGGATGCTCGACACCTTCGCCGGTGACTTCTCTGCCGATTATTTCCAGAACCAGACCGATGGCGAACTCTTCTATAAAACAGAAGAAGGCCGCGAGGAAATGCCTGGTTACGGTAAAAAACTTACCAAAGAAGACACCTGGAATATCGTGAATTATATGAGAACATTTAAAAAGTAAGCCATATATCATTCATTACACCCGGAATGGAAGCATTCCGGGTTTTTTTATTTTAACAATTCGCTGATACTTTTTACAGGTGAGGGTACATTGCTATGTAAAATAGGTTTTTATTAAAGATTTTGAAGGGACCATATTTAGATTGTTTTTATAATAACGATTTAACAGATAATCAGTACCTATAGAATCATTTTTAATGTTATTTTTGTGGTCAATATGACATTATTGCAACCTTCATTTTTTAAAATATATTACCAACGATGAAAAAATTATTTACTCTTCTTTTCGGCTTAATTATCAGTATCTTAATGGTCAGCGCACAGGTAGATACCACTGGTCTGTCTGCCTGGCCTCAATTATACAATTCCATGAGTACGTGGGATGAAGGATCCTTTAATATGAATCAGAAGGGTCATCCCGACTACGGATGGGGCGTGTATAATTCGCAAAATCATAATGTTGACGGTGATTCGATCTTTGTCATCAAAGGCCTTGACGGAGATTACCGCGCCCTTTATATCTCCATGAAATACAGCTCTGAAAACAGGTACGACTTCAGATATGCCAACCTTGATTTTTCGAATGAAATATTCGAAGGCGCACCATGCTATAATTATACCGATAAACTCTTCCTGTATTATGATTTTGCCACCAACAGTATTGTTGACAGGGAACCTGACATTGATAGTTGGGATTTTGTTCTGACTAAATATCATGAGAATATTATCAATTACCCTGCAGTGACTGGTCTTCTACTCAACGAAACCGCTACAGCCTGTGTTTACGATGCGGCTGATTCAACAATGGCTTTCAACGCTATCCTGGCCGATACGACCAGTTTCTCCGATTCGCTCACCATTATCGGGAACTCCTGGTATGAGCTGCAAGGGATGTCTATCGTTCCGCTTAATAACAAAGCTTATTTCATCAAGATTGCCAATGGTGCTATTTTCCGGCTGAATGTGACTTATTTCGAAAGCGGTTACAGCGGTGAGGGCCGTGTTGGAATTCGCTATCAGCAACTTTCACCAGAAGAAGGAGAAGCGGTGAACGATACCCTCACCATGGGCGCTATGTATGCCAACGACGTTTACTTCGGCCTTTCAAATGGTACTTCTACTCCGGCAGCCAGGGACAACTGGGATATCGCCTTTAAAACAAATGCCTTCAGCGCATCGATCCTTACCAATACGACCATGGGGGTTGAATTGTATGCCTACCCGAAAGCTGATGAAACAGCATGGGATACCTACGGCATTGAAGACAAGGCTGTTGAAGACGCATCGCTGATCGTTTATCCAAATCCTGTCAGCGATGTGGTTTATCTCAGGTCCGACAAATTTGTCTCCGGAAAAATCCTTGATATTTCCATACTCGATATTACTGGCAGGGAAGTAATGAGAACCCGCCGGCAGGCTGATGGTGAAATAAGCCTTGACCTTGGTGATCTTAATTCGGGTAGTTATTTAATAAAAGTGACATCAGCGGATTATTACGGCGTGACCAGAATAGTAAAAACTAACTAAATCTAATTGGCAGGGACGATGATGATGAGAATTGCCAGCCTGATTTTATTTATGATCATTATACCATGTTCTGCCTTTTCGCAGAATATGGTTAAAATTAAGCTTGTTGATAAAGTCACAGGTGAACCGTTACCCTTTGCTCACCTGTGCTTTGAAAACAAGACCACGAATACGGAAACCTTCCAGGTTACAGATATTAAAGGTACGGCCAAAGAACAGATCAGGGGGAAAACAGTGGTGGCTATTTCGTCCATGGGGTACAAAACACAGATGGATACCTTAACTTCCGGGGGAGAGTATACCTACGAACTGGAACCCACGATATTCGATATGGACGAAGTGGTGGTCACCGCCCAGATCAAACCTAAAAAAGTAGATAATTCCATTTACAAGGTCAGCGTTATCAGTAACCTGGATATCAAAGAAAAGGCAGCAACCAATCTTTCCGACCTTCTTGCTAACCAGCTTAATTTTCGTGTAACACAGGATGGCGCCCTGGGATCGGGCCTTACCCTTAACGGACTCAAGGGAGAACACGTAAAAATCCTTATCGATGGTGTACCGGTCATCGGACGTATGAATGGTAATATCGACCTGGGACAACTAAACCTCGATAATGTTGACCATGTTGAAGTAGTGGAAGGTCCCATGTCGGTTCAGTATGGATCCAATGCGCTAGCGGGTGCAATAAATATCATTACCCGGGAAAATACACGTAATAAGCTGTCGGCCGGCTTGAATACATACTATGAAACGGTAGGAGTGTATAATGCTTCCGGTTCTTTCTCTCTGAACCGGAAGAAACACTCTATGAGCCTCAATGCCGGACGAAACTTTTTTGGCGGATTTCCAAAGACCGAAGGTACAAGAACCCGACTGTTCAAACCCAAAGAGCAGTATTTTGGCGATTATTATTACATGTACAATGCCCCAAAAACACGTGCAAAAGCGGATCTGCGGTATTTTCGTGAAACAATTCTCTGGAAAGGTGCTTTAGGGGTTCCCCGTTATGGTTATGCCTTCGATTCTTACTTCTATACTACAAGGCTAACAGCTAAAGCCTATCTTCAACATAAATTCGGACCTAACAGCCGCCTCGAAATAGTTAATGCCCTGGCAGGGTACAGCCGCGTTAAAAATACGTATACGAATGACCTGGTAAACCTTCATAAAACAATAAATTCTGATTCTTCACTTCAGGATACCACCACGTTCAGAGATTACATTTCGAGAGGTACTTGGTCGTACGGAAGCCAAAATGACAAGGTGAATCTGCAGGCAGGTTACGATATCAATATTGAAACAGGTACCGGAAGACGAATCCTGGACCATGAGCAACAAATAGGTGACTATGCTCTATTTACAACCCTGAATTTTAACCTGATCAGGAGACTGGAACTTCAAACCGGATTCAGGTTTGCTTATAATACAAAATATGACGCCCCATTCGTTCCCTCTCTTAATATCAGGTATGCCATCTCAAAAAACTTCAGCCTCCGTGGTTCATACGTCAGAGGTTTCCGGGCACCTTCGCTGAAAGAGTTGTACCTCGAATTTGTGGATATCAATCACAATATCCTCCCGAGTCCAAATCTGCAGGCAGAAACATCACATAATATCAATCTTTCGGGAAATTATAAGTTCGATGCCGGTAAAAACTTTTTTAATATTGACCTCAATGGCTTCTATAACCAGATTGAAAACAGTATTCAGTTGACAATTGTGGACCCAACACAGGAGAACCCGGTGTATGGCTATATAAATGTGGACGGGTACCAAACCAGTGGCGGGTCAGTTGAGATCAGTTACAGGCTGCATCCGAGATTTGAACTTTCTCTCGGGGAATCGACAATAAGACATTATTACTATTATACTGGGGAGAGCGGCAAAGTTGATGACCAGGCCATGAGTTACGAATTGACTGCCAATATGAAATATAACTTATTCCGATCCAATTTTATAATGTCTGTTTTCTACAAGTACACGGGAAAGTATCCCCAATTGGCCGATTCCGGCGACAATCTTCACTTTGCCACGATAGATCCATACAACACCATGGATATTACCCTGAACAAGAGCGTATGGGATAAACGAATTACTATTGGGACCGGCGTGAAAAACCTGTTTGATGTTACAAGCGTGTTTAATGGGGGCGGGTCTGCCCAACCGCACAGCGGGGGAGGGGATGGCAGCACCTCCATCGCCTGGGGTCGAACTTATTTTTTACGTCTCGCCTATAATTTTGTTAAATATTAATATGAAGAATGTTTTGATCTTGTTAACCCTGTTTTCCTTCGCGATTATTTTCCAGGGTTGTTTCGAAAAAGATGAGAAAGTACCGCCCCAGGTGCCGGGTGATGCGTCTGATGTCGCCCTTCAAAATTCTATTTACGACTACCAGGTTTATTTTGATTTTGGGACCAACGAGATCAGGGCTGTACACCTGAACAATAGTTGGGTTCTTGCTTTCGACGCTTCGGCTGATGGCTGGGATATTAGTGTTAATTCGGGTAATTTATATGGGGTGGCTCCTACAGGCGTGGATGATTTTGATTCAGTAACAGCTCTTACAAGTGCCGAACTCTACCGGTTTGACGCTGCCGATGGCAATCCCGATTCATCGGCTTTCAGCAATTGGATCGACAGATCGGTGGTCCCATGGAAACCTACCGGGGAAATATTCCTGGTGGGGCAATATGACGGCATTAAATATAGCCCTGTTTGGAAAATACGCATTGACAGTATGACGGAAAAATCTTATAAGGTTACTTATAGCGGGATGGAATCCAAACCATCGACGGCTGTGATCAATAAAAACTACAATATGAATTTTGTTCACGTGACCTTCGACGGAGATTCACTGAAACCTGTCAATATTGAACCGCCTAAAACGGATTGGGATATTTTGTTCTCACAATATGGCACTATCCTCTATACCGATGACGGTTTGCCAACACCTTATTTTGTCAGAGGTGTCTTGCTAAATCCTTTTAATGTTCAGGCCGCCCTGGTAGATAATCAGCCGTTCGATTCCATCGATTATGATATTGCTCAAGCCTTAAGGTATAGTGAGAAACGCGATCTAATAGGTCACGACTGGAAATACCCGGTTATTGACTTCGATGCGAACACTGCGGTCTATTACATCAGGAAAGACTCTTCATGGATAGTAAAAGATACTGATGGACTGTATTACAAAATGCATTTCCTCAGCTATTACAGCTATGGCTCCGATACTACAGATGTTGAAAAAGGCTATCCCGAATTCGTTTTTCAGGAATTGTAACCTGAGATTAATGGGCTGGCTTCTGAAATATTAAGTATTGGCTTTGAAACAGTATTTGGCATTCCGGAATTCTTGCCTTAATGTTTGTAGTGAAAGTATGAAAGGCCCGGGGGTATGTTTGTCTCTGGAAAATTTGTGAAACAATAAAACTATGAAACCAATACTTCTTGCAGGCTCAACAATCGTAACCGTTGCCCTTATTTTCTATACCATTTCCTTTGTGAAATTTCATCGAGGAAAAACCATTACAACGGCTGTTTTACGCATCCAGACCATTGCTTTGATACTTGACATTACAGCCACTACTTTAATGATTATAGGGTCAGAGAATACACCGTTTACCTTACACGGAATGCTTGGCTATTCTGCCCTCACAGTCATGATCTTCGATACGGCATTCTTCTGGTCCAAACGACACGCTGAGAAATA
>DASQZK010000138.1:0-2342 GCA_035638735.1 Bacteroidales bacterium | reverse complement strand
TTTTCTTGCCGGACATACACATTTTGCGCAGGATAAATCACCGAAATTCCCCACTATTCACAAGCAAATCGTAAGAATCCGAACCACAAATGCAGCAATATCAAATACCTTAGTTTAAATACCCCCCCACAATCACATTTTGGTCACAACCAACAAAAAAAGGTTAGGGCATAAACCCTAACCTCTTGATTTTACTGGTAGGCGGTACTGGATTTGAACCAGTGACTTCTACCGTGTGAAGGTAGCACTCTCCCGCTGAGTTAACCGCCCGTTATTATGGTTTGTCCACCATCTCCTTTAACTCTTTACCGACCTTAAAGAAGGGTAATTTCTTGGAAGTCACATTAATTTTTTCGCCGGTTTTCGGGTTTCGTCCGACATACGGCTTGTAACTTTTTACGGAAAAACTGCCAAACCCCCTAATTTCAACCCGATCGCCTTTTGACAACGTTTCTTTTAATGCGTCGAAAAACGTGTCAACAACTTTTCCGGCGTCTCTTCTGCTAAGCGCCACTTTATCCTTGAGTAAATTAATCAAATCGGATCTGTTCATAAAAACTCCTTATGGAAAGATAAAACATCCCATCGTTTCATTTTCAATGACTTCAGGCTTCTGAAGGAAATTCATTATTTATATAGAGCATTATCAGCTTTTAAGTCAAGTACTTTTTCCTATATTCAAAACAGCAGGTTATTCCATGTTTTCCGATGATTCATCGCCGAGTGTTGCGATTTCTTCGGGGGTCGGAAGGTCTTTCAAATCTTTTAGTTCGAAGGTCTCTAAAAATTGTTTTGTGGTGGCATAAATAATCGGTCTCCCGGGGATTTCCTTTCTCCCCAAGATCCGTATCAGTTTCCGTTCAAGGAGCATTCGGAGGATACCGCCACAGTTGACGCCACGGATGTGTTCGATATCGCTGCGTATAATCGGCTGTTTGTAAGCGATGATCGCCAGTGTTTCAAGGGCGGCCTTGCTCAAGCGCAGCGGTTTGGGCTGTATTAAACGTTTAATCCATTCCCTATATTCGGGACGGGTACGGATCTGGTATCCGCCGGCGACTTCCCGTAAGAGGAACCCCCCCTGTCGAGCTTCATAATCCGCCGCCAGCTCGGTGAGGGCGTTATGTACCTCCTTTCTTTCCGGCTCAATGAGAATGCTTTTGATACGGTCGATGGTTAAGGGTTCCTCTGTTACCAGGAGGAGGCTTTCTATGATGTTCTTTATATCTTCCATCACAAGTAAAAAAGTCTGATAATACCGGTCCGCGTATTCTGGATCATACGGACCAAGGAGAGTTTCACCATTTCATGACTCGCAAGAAATGTCACTATAATCTCGCCTTGCTGGGCGTTTTCGGGAAAAAGTTCGTAAAAAGTTGTCGATCCCCGGGTTTCAAAAATATCAACGATCTGGGCGATTTTGTCCCGGATAGAAATCGTATCGGCGGTGATGTCTACCCGTCCATGGGGGGACATATTTTCAAGTATTTTTTGAAATGCATCGATAAGTTCAAATAATCCGACTTTTATGATTTCATCTCCTTGATCCATCAGATGATCTTCCTTTACCGGATTTCGGATAAAGGTGTCTTCCCCCAGAAAGGTCCTGGCGGCCAGTTTCTCGGCGGCCGATTTCATCTGCAAATACTCTTCTATGGGTTTGACGAGTTCCAGGCGAGGGTCTTCTTCGTCATCTTCATCATGGGAAGGGAGAAGCAATCTGGATTTAATCTTCGTCAGGGTGGATGCCATCACAATGAAATCTCCGGCAATATCGATGTTCATTATCTTCATCCATTCGATGTATTCAAGATACTGTTTGGTTATCAAGGCAATGGGAATATCATAGATGTCCACCTCATGCTTTTTGATAAGGTGAACCAGAAGATCCATGGGGCCTTCGAAGATATTGTCGATTTGTACCTTATAAATGTCCTCTTGCATTGGGTTAAATCGTTTCCATCAAGATTTCCAGTATGTAACATTTCGATGTTCTGAACGGGTTATACGGTAAATCTGTAGTTGTCGGATTCACCGTATCCGCAAGACATAGAGCGTGAACCTGTGATAAACATACAGGAGGCCCGTTAACACGTCAGGTGCGGTGAAAACGGTGATCCCGGAAAATAGAAAATTTTGAGAAAATTAGGAAAGTCGATAGCCAGCAACTCGGTACGGTCGGGCCGACTTCAAGACCTTTGCAAAACGCCCCTTTTTGCCCAAGTTCCGCATTAATTTTCTTTTCAAAAATTTTCAAGCAGTTTTTAGTTAGTGCCCATTCACAATTTTAACATGGGCACAGTACGTTTCCTATTCATAAATGAGGAATTTTTGTCCGGATC
>DASQZK010000137.1:0-2271 GCA_035638735.1 Bacteroidales bacterium | reverse complement strand
ATCGTTCCCAGCAGGAAATACCTGACAAACCTGACACCCTGGTTTACATCCACCCTTGCTCCTACCCAGGCACCAAGCATTGTGCCTGCTGCCAGAATAAAACCGTACATGAAATTCACCTGGTGGTTATATATGAAGAATGCCAGGGCAACCGGTGTGTATAACAAAACAATGAGCACTTTCACGGCATTCGCTTTAACCAGGTCATAACCTGCCCCAAGGACGAGACCTGCAAGGAGAAAAAAACCGACCCCGGCTTGAATAAAGCCTCCGTAAATCCCAATGAGAAAAAATATGACGGCCTGGACCCAGTATGGGATGGTAGATTTGCCCTGCTGTTCCTTAAGCCATCTGGAGGGCCGCCACAACACGATGAAAAACATAAACAGTAATAAACCACCAATGGTCTTTTCCATAATGGCTTCATTCAGGTTGACGGCAATCCTGGCACCAATTACCGAACCGACAACTGCCGGTAAAACAAGTTTCATCGATGATTTGAAATCAAGGACTTTCTTCTGACGGTAACTGGCCACACCAACAACATTTTGTAACAGGATACCGATCCGGTTTGTGCCATTGGCCACATTTGCCGGCAACCCAAGAGCCATTAGTAAAGGCAGAGTGATGAGCGAACCGCTGCCGGCAATCGTATTAATAAACCCTGCCAAGAAACCCGCCACTACAATGGCGGGGTAAATATACCATTCCATAGACTGGTTATCGTTTATTGATGATCTCCTGCACCGCGATGAGAAGCTTCACCGTAAAATCTTTTCCTTTGATAATATAATCCTCGATGCCTGCTTTCATGAGTTCTAGAACGGTATTCCCACTCTCCTGGCCCGACAAAATAATCACTGGAAGGTCTTCATTTTTATCTCTTATACGGGTCAGTATCTCAAGTCCGTTCATTACCAGTGCGTTCTTCTTCTCGAAGATATAGTCGAGAATGATAAGGTCGGGCCCGAGATGCAGCTTCTCAATCAGTTCCTCGCCATAGTTAAAACTCATAACTTTTACCGGCTCATCCGATAACGTTTCTTGTATCAGACGAAGCACCATAGGATCATCATCGACAACAAATATGAGAGGTTTTTTTTTCATTTTAGTAAGCAAATATCGGATATTCAAGCATCAATTCATTGACTTTTGATTTTACCCTTTCCAGTGTATTTTCATCGTCGATATTCATTATTACCTCGTCAATAAGGTCCACAATTACCGGTATGGTTACATCTTTGATGCCTCGCGTGGTTATGGCAGGTGTACCTACTCGTATTCCGGAGGTCTGGAATGGCGACCGGCTGTCGAATGGGACCATGTTCTTATTGACGGTGATATCGGCTTTCACAAGTATGTTTTCAACCATTTTACCGGTTACTTCAGGTGCTTTTGTCCGGAGGTCAATAAGCATGGAATGATTATCCGTTCCGTCAGAAACAACTTTATAGCCTTTATCGACAAAGGCCCTGGCCATAATCGCCGCATTTTGTTTAACCTGTTTCTGGTATGCCTTGAATTCAGGTTGAAGAGCTTCTCCAAAAGCCACGGCTTTTGAGGCGATGACATGCTCGAGCGGCCCACCCTGTATTCCCGGAAAAACGGCTGAATCGATTAATGATGACATCATCCTGACCTGTCCCTTTTTAGTGGTAATACCAAACGGATTCTCAAAATCTCTGCCGATAAGGATGATACCGCCGCGCGGGCCCCTGAGGGTCTTGTGCGTCGTTGATGTTACAATATGAGCGTATTCGAGCGGGTTATTAAGGAGTCCTGCAGCTATCAATCCGGCCGGGTGAGCCATGTCAACCATAAAAACAGCACCGATTTTATCGGCGATACGTCGCATTCTTGCGTAGTCCCAGTCCCTGGAATAGGCTGAAGCCCCTCCGATAATCATCTTTGGCCTTTCACTAAGTGCGATCTCCTCCATCTTGTCGTAGTCGATAAGTCCTGTGGATTCATCGAGGCCATAAGAGATAGCATTATAGAGAATCCCCGAACTATTGACCGGTGAGCCATGTGACAGATGGCCGCCGTGGCTCAGGTCCAGTCCAAGAAAAGTGTCACCCGGGTTCAGAACAGAAAGAAAGACGGCCATGTTAGCCTGTGCTCCGGAATGGGGCTGAACATTCGCATATTCGGCGCCAAACAGTTCCTTAAGCCTGTCGATGGCAAGTTGTTCACTCTTGTCAACGACCTCGCATCCGCCATAATACCGCCTGCCGGGATAGCCTTCCGCATATTTGTTGGTCATACAGGAGC
>DASQZK010000136.1:0-2164 GCA_035638735.1 Bacteroidales bacterium | reverse complement strand
GGATATGCCGACATCTTGCGCCAGCCTGCCGGAAGTGAAGATTCACCTATCGAGGTTATAACGCCGGAATCATCCGGCAGGGAAATAACCATCACCCTGAAATCGGCAGAGGGATTGATATGAGCACTGTGCACAATTAATTCAAGTGTGGCAAGTGACCTGGATGATGCTGCATAAATTACATATTCATGATCCAGATTCCAACGGTTAAGCGACCCGGATGATACAAGCGACCCGGCATACTCAGCCCTGCAGATACGAAACACTTCCATAATCAGACATTATCGCCGTATTCCATCGCAATTAAGCGGCTATCGACAATTCTGATTCCCGAGACAGAACCAAGCAACGAAACCGGTGCATTCCCGTCGAAGAAGAAGTTTTCTGAATATAACCATTCTTTAAACGCCCTGACCGACCCGAAAACCCGTTTACCATGCTTGAAAAGTGAAAGCAAGAGAATCAAACGTTCTTTGACATTTTCCTTAAGAGGCATGCCCATAGTTTTATAACTCCTGAAGGTTTTTACATTCATATCGAAGAAATCAGCAATTACGTCATCTTTTAAAGATGAATATTTTTTAAACAAAGTGAGATAGGCATTATCAATGTTTTTAGAATTGAGCTGGTATACTATTTCTGCATCGGATAGCCTGTCGGGGATATTCTCAATTGTTTCAGATTTGTATTTGCCCTGCTCCTCCATCATGGTGTTGTTAAAGGTTTCCTGAAAAATTACTGTGTCAAAGCTCTTATTCACTCTTCTACCTAATACAAATTTAGGTATTTTTACCTTCATTGTAAAGTAATATTACCTTTTTTTACATGCCTTTCCGAAAAAAAAGTTTAAGGTTTGCCGGGGATATTTCAAATTTCGGGGTAAACTCAGCCGTTTTCATATATTCAACCATCGAACGGAATAATTGCCGGGCTTCCGGTTTATCGACTATTCCGGGTAACTGGGACATGCACACCAGCAATTTACCCTTCCCGACCCGGAACTCGAAGATTAGTCCGAGTTTATGATTTCTTTCCAGGTTATCGATCACCTGTACAATGGGCCTGTAAGGTACTGGTGTTTCATCAAGAATGAATGGGTTGGAAGCCTTAATGATGGAGAACCATTGCCAGTTCGTATGGAAATCGGTTGGAAAATCATTGAACAAGGGGTGATTCGGATCCATCAGCAGGCCAAGAGTTCCGGGCGAAACGGATTTTCCGGCTCCTTCACTGATCGATTTGAACATGCCGTAATTCCAGAAATCGGGGGGGAAGAGTCCTCCGACACTTTTACCTCTCACATCTCCGGCTTTGGGAAAAAGTAATACGCTACCACCGCGGTTAAGCTTGTCAAAAGCATTGTCATCGAGTTTTTGAGTGATGAGGATTCCGGTTGCTTCAGGTACAGTTGATTCTGATGGATAAACCCATACAGGATAGGAATTGGCATAAGGCGTACCTTCCAGCGAAACGGATACCGTTAATTTTTCTGCCCGTTTTATCGATCCGGGATCGAAATGAATCCGACCCACAGTAGTTAAGCCGCCATTTTCAATGGTTTTTTCATTTAGAATACCTTCAGCAAGAACATGATCGCTTTCGTCTTTGATTATCCAGGAAATATCATTCGTGAAAGAACGATTGGAATAATTGGCAACGACCAGCTTAGCGTTGAATGGTTCGTCAGTTGTCCGGCAATATTTTGTGAATTCGAGGAGAAGAACAACATCATTGCACGAATGCAGCCATTCTTGTCGTGTCACAACATTTTTGGGTTCCATGAATGCATTAAGGATACCGACAAGTGCAGTCCCCTGTCCAGGGAAATCCTGCAGGTCGAGCAGCTGGAACCCGGCAAAACCTTTCGTTCGCAGAGCCGCTTCCATTTCAGCCTTATAACATAGAGCTGACCATGCTCCCGATGCTTTCTGGAAGATACTGTCCTGGTCCCCCATGCCGGCTTTATTTAGCCTGTCGCGGAAGACCTCGAGATTATGTGCCCTGAGCACTCCCGTATACTTTTCAATTTCACCGTAGTCGGGATAAATCTGGTATTGACCAATTTCATGACCGACAACCGGAACATTGACGTGCGATACAGCCCGGTCAAAAGTTACATCAGTCGAAGGTGGTTGCGTGTTTAAAATCCCGCCATGGTAAGAAT
>DASQZK010000135.1:0-3806 GCA_035638735.1 Bacteroidales bacterium | reverse complement strand
GATTTTTCCTCCTCATAAAATGTCCGCTGGGCATCACTCATATTACAATAGACCACCTGGTCGGTTATCTCCGGCAGGTCGCGGGCCACTTCTTCCTTGGTCCTTCTCAGGATGAAAGGGTTGATGAGTTTCCGGAGCCGTTCTTCACAAGCCGCATCATTTCGCTTCTCAATAGGTACCACAAACTCCCTGCGAAAAAAATTCAAATTACCCAGCAGACCTTCATTTACGAAATTCATCTGGGCCCACAGGTCGGTAAGTGAATTTTCAATAGGCGTACCGGTAAGTGCCAGCCTGTAATCGCTGTTTAGCATGGTCATGGCTTTATATACCTTGGAGGACGGATTCTTGATGACCTGGCTTTCGTCGAGAATGATGTAGTGAAATTTGAAGGCAGATAATAGTTCAATGTCCTGTCGAATGGTATGATAACTCGAAATGATGATGTCGTAATTGCTGAAATAGTTTATTTTACGATTTCTCTGGTTCCCAATATAAAGATTTATTTTGAGGGTTGGCGCAAACCTGGCGAGTTCATTTTTCCAGTTGTGAACCAATGATGACGGAACAACAATCAGCGAGGTGGACATGTTTTCGGGTGTTGAAAACAAGTCGGGCTGTATTGGTGCCCGTGATGTTGATGGATGCTCCGGTATATAGTCTTCTTTATTTTTTAGAAGAAGTGTTATGGCCTGTACTGTTTTTCCCAGGCCCATGTCATCGGCCAGGCATCCGCCCAGGTTGTTTTGCTGGAGGTAGTAAAGCCAGGCAAAGCCTTCAAACTGGTAAGGCCTTAAGCTCGCGGTAAGGGATGAAGGAATGCGCGTGTCGGTCAGCTTCTCTTTCGTGTTGAGCAGGTCCAGTTTCTCGAGATCTTTCCCGCTGCTGCTTTTTTCGGATTTCTCGAGAATGGAAAAGTGCTGTTTGTGAATGCGGATCTGTCCGTCTTCAATTTTTCCGAATTCGAACATCTCCCTGAAACGGCCAAACCAATTCTGGGGGATAACAAACACAGAGCCGTCGGGAAGGAGATAGGCCCTGGTTTCGCTTAGGATATGGGATTTGAATTTGTAGAACGGGATTTCATATTCCCCGATCTTTACGAGAGCGTTAAGATCGAACCAGTCCTGATTCAACTCACTTCCCAGGACGAGTTCACGCTTACCGGTCTGGAATTTTTCGCTCCCACCAAGGCGGTTGGTAAAACTCAACTCCGGTACGGCAAGATCTTCGGCGTTGTCATTGAGAAATTCCACCATGTTCCATACCTGGACGTCGAAGCCGTTCCTGCGGTTGCCCCTGATTTCGTAATTCACCTGGTCATAACTCACCAGGCCAAGGTCATTGAGCAGGGTGTGATACTGTTCTTCAAACGAGAAATCCCTCTCATACTTGTCGAACCAGAAATCTTCACCCGACTTGTGAAAATCGGCAAAAATGCGTTCGTTATTATTTGCCAGGATCTCCTTTTGACCATACCTGAACCGGAGTGTCAGAGTTACATTGTTATACAACCCTCTTTCAAGGCTTATCCCGGCCGATTTCCCGGGGTTAATTTTATGTATTTCAAAACCTTCTGCGTTTACTTCGTAGTTCTTAATAATATTAAGTCCGAATTTTTTAAAATATTGAAATTCGGCCTTTTGAGGTATATTAATAGAATCTTTAGTGAAGAAAGGTTTTATCTTGTTTGATTCAATATCGCGAATAAAGTAAACCGAATTGTTTATGCGAAGGACTGCCGGAGTGTTACTGAGAATGTCGACATACTGGTCTTTTATTTTGAGCCTTTGACCCTCATAATACAGATCAAGTGAATATTTAGTTCCCTCTGATTCCCGTTTAAAACTGAAGACTGATTCTGCCTGCTTTGGGCGTATGATAAGGAAATCCTCATCGAAGATGTTCGACCGGCCTTTATCCCTTGTAAACAATTTTACCCTGGTGCCCTGGATCAGCTCAAGAATGCGCACGATTCTTTTTTCAATATAGGGTCGGATGAACTGTACTATTTTCTCGTCACTTACTTTGGACTGGAACTCTTTGACTGTTTTTTCCTTCGAGAAATACTTAAACAGTATATGATCATTATATTCGTCAATGATCCTGACCGCTTCCTTTTCTGTATGGCTGAGGTTGCGGAAACTCTCGTCTTTCTCATCGGGGAATACGGTGTATTCCAGCCTGTAAAAGCTTTCATCTTCTTTTTTTGTGAGCATAAGAGGAATCAGTACCAAACCCCAAAGGCGATGCTCACTCAGACCCAATGCAAAAAATCGTTCTGCCATAGCTGCCATCGTTCGAAATTGAAAAGCCTGCAATTTAGTTATTCACGGTTAAAGTTAAGGAATGTTACTGGGGATATTTACAAGAAATTTTTAAGGTCTACAGCCTTTTATTATGACCGTCCCGCAGGGTGTTGCTTCGTGCCCGAAATACATTGGCAGATCTGCCACAAATTTCCGGTTATTAACATGATAGATGGTCATCGTTAATAATCAGTTATTTCACGTTAACGAAAATTGTATACATTTGAGACATCAACCCTCATATCCGTTCCCTATGAAAAAGCTCCTGAGACTTGGTGGTGTGCTGTTATTCCTGGCAATCGTCGGGCCATCATGTGATATGCTGAACGATTGTAAAACATGTAAACTTGTCGTTTACGAGAATGGAACCAAAGTGAGTGAAACCACGGGGACGCCCTATTGCGGTGAAAAGCTGGCAGAAAAAGAAGATACCGACCCGGTGATAGTTGGCAGCAGAACTTCCGTCTGGGAATGTGAATAGAGACAGTGCCTTTTATCGCGGCGTGCCTCTAAAACAGGTGAGCGTTTCACATTCCCCGGACGCACCTTATTGCCGGGAGGATACACTCTTTTGAGACAGAATGCATTCTTTCCCTGCGCTGACACATTATCCCGTACAGGTTCTTAATACCTGATCCCGATGATGGTTACATCATCTATCTGCTCGATATCGCTGCGCCAGTCTTCAAAAATGTTGTTGAGTTTTACACCCTGCTCGTACATGCTGAGATCCTGCATCTCGAGGATAACCTTCCTGAAATTCTTACTCAGGAATTTTTTCTGGTTGGGGCCACCGAACTGATCCACAAAACCGTCAGAGAACGTGTAAACCGAATCTCCTCTTTCAAGTTTGAATTCATGTGTTGTGAAAGGTTCCATGGTGTCATGAATGGCTACCGGCATCTTGTCTCCTTTCATATTGATGAGTTTCCCCTTGCGCACAATATAGACCGGGTTGTTGGCACCGGCGAATTCAAGGATACCGGTATCATAGTGAAGCGTGCATACCGTCATGTCCATACCGTCTTTGATCTCACCGTAGCCGACTTCCTGCTTCAACGAGCTGATGACATGCTCACGGAGCTCATTAAGGATTGTCGCCGGGTCGTGAATCGCCCTGTTATGTACAATCTCATTCAGGAGGCTGATACCGAGCATACTCATGAAAGCCCCGGGGACACCATGACCGGTGCAATCGGCAGTGATGATGATCTGTGTATGATCTGATTCGTCGACCCAGTAAAAATCACCGCTGACGATATCCCTCGGTTTATATAACACAAAATGATCGAGGCGGTCGCTGAATAGCTCCAGCGACGGAAGTATAGCCTGCTGGATCCGTTTGGCATACTCAATGCTGTCGGTGATATGCTTTTTCTGATAGGTAATCTGGTCACGCTGCATTTCCGCCATGTCTTTTTGTCTCTTAATCTCCTCGCTCTGGGCCGTTATCTTCCGGTTTTTTTCTTCAAGCTCAAGATTGGCTTTCTTCTTGTT
>DASQZK010000134.1:0-17597 GCA_035638735.1 Bacteroidales bacterium | reverse complement strand
AAGGCAGTTTCAGCTCGGCCGGTTTAATTGTATTTATCGAGCCGATAACACTTTCCTTCTTCTGTTTCTGGAATGCTACTACCTGAACTTCATCAAGCTGCTCGGTGGAAGCTTTCATGATCACATTTATCTCCTTGCTGTTGCCTACCGGCCGGTAAGCTGTCTCGTATCCTACAAAAGAGTAAACAAGTGTATCAGAGGGCATAACATCCTGGATCGCATACTTTCCGTCAATGCTTGTGATGGATCCCCTGGTAGCGCCGGCGGCCCTGATGGTCACACCGGGAAGAGGCGTTCCTTCAGGATCGACAATAATACCAGTGACTATACTGGTCTGAGCATTCAATGCGTGACCTGCCATAAGTAGCAAAAGCAGTATGCAGGTCATCTTCAATAATACCTTCATAGTTTTAGTTTATCAGTAGTTTGTGAGTTGTAATGCTTTGTGAGTCATAGATCGTGAGGAAATAGGATCCTGTTTTCAGTCCCGATGTTTTCAGGCAGATGCTGTTTGTGTCCGATTGTCCGGTCATCATCAATTTGCCGCTGATGTCAAATAATTCAATCCTTTTCCTGCCTGTACTCCCGTTGTTGAATTCAATAGTGAGCAGATCATCGGCCGGATTGGGATAGATCTTTGAATTTCCCGTTGCTGTTTTTTCGGATATCCCGTTGATGAGCGTAAAGTCGAACCAGTTCAGGTTGTGTTCACCTTGCACCGTTTGGACCCGTAAACGGTATTTTCCTTCCGGCAGGTTGATGGAAGTGGACTGTGTTAGCCAGTTCTGCCAGCTACCGGAAACAGGAAGACTGAAGGACTTCATTTCACTGAACGATCCATGGTTTTCAACCAGCACTTGCAGGCTCGCATTTTCATATTCTGTTGCTATCCTGAAGTCTGCCTTGTAGGTGCCCCCGACTGGTACATAAACCAGGTAATCGAGATAGTCTCCGGGGTTTGCATAAGCAGTATTGAGACCTCCGCCTTCATCGGTGCAATCTTCCAGTGCAAGTCCGTTGTTGCTCAGGAAAGCTTCGGCCTCAATTTTACAGGGTAATGTAAAAAAGTCTGCCAGGTTGTTTCTTACGGCTTTTTGATTGAAGGTTTCCAGCCTGGTACCATTGCTTTCGACTGAATTTCCCGAATAACTCAGGGTAATTTCCTGCCTGTTGGACAGGATATCTCCGGGTGTCAGGATGACCTTGTAACTGTTTTCATCATCCAGCACAATTGACGTAACATCGACGGGCTGGTTATCGGCGTATAGCTGCCAGTCGCCAGGATTCAGCATTGTGCCCGTAATGGGCTTATTCATGTGCACATAAATTTCATTTTCAATGGCTGCTGTTTCACAGGACAGGCTTGAAAAAGTATAACTATTTACAGACCTGGCATTTGTGAAACGGAAGTAATTAATGTTTGCACCACCATTTATGATTTTCAGCTTCACATGGACATCACCGGCAGGCAGGATGATATTTCCAGACGTAGTTGATCGCCAACTGGTCCAGTTACCGGTAGGTGGCAGGTAGATGTCGTTACTGATCACATGGCCGTTGGCTTCAAAACGGATGTATGAGGATACTGAAGCCGAGGCGCTTCTTATAATGCAATCATAAACGGCGGAGGAGTCGCAGTGAAGGTTATAGGTCATCCACTCACCGTCTTCTGTCCAGCCGACATTATACCCGTTGCTTTGATCTGTATCGCTGCATTTCTGGATATCCACGCCATCATTCCTGAGTTGTCCACCCTGGTTCCAGTTCGTATATTGATCAGTATCAGAATGGTAATCACCGGTATCAACATCGAAGTAAGCATAGCCGTTGCGCCCCATGGCATAATCGACGGCATGGATATATTCCCCGGGTTTATAGATTTTATATGGCTTAAGCGCTGTAGAGAAAGGTTGCCTGAATAAAGCGTCCAGGACATCGTACTGTATAGTGCAGTTCTCCAGCCGGTGGTTTCGGGAGAAGGTTAAAACCGCCTGGTAGGCCTCCTCGACCCCGGGTGACTGCGCCTGGCCTTTCCAGTAATTGACGAGATGGATGTAGTCGTTGTTGACCGTTACTTTAAGCGGGTTGTTTATGCCTCCCTTTTTAACAGGCCACCACGACCAGCCTATATTCTTTTCCTCTGCCAGCTTTACAAGGTTGGTGAACCATGTATTGGAGTTTTCTCCGGTTTCTCCCAGCCATAAAGGCACATTATACCGGTCCCTCAGGCTGATAACCCAGTCGAGGGAATGGTCATTATTATAACTCCAGTATTTATGAAAACTGTAAACCAGGTTGTTATCCCACGGAGGTGTCAGTCCTGAAAAATCATTGGCCCACCAGTTTCCTTCGATAAAGATGATATGGTTCTGATCGACAAGCCTGATGGTATCTGTAATCCTTTCAAAGATATTGCGTAGTTGTGAATTATTACCTTCGGGAAAGGTCCAATTGGTCTCGTTTATCAGGTCGTAACCCCCAATCCAGGGTTCGTTACGATAGCGTTCGGCGAGCTTATACCATAATGCTGTCAGTTTTGTCTTGTTATAACCGCTCTCCCAAAGTGACGGCTTGGATTTGTCATAATCGGAAATGCTGGCATTGGAGCCCTGACCTCCCGGTGCACCGTGCATATCAAGAATCAGGTATATATGGTTGGACGAACACCAGGATAACAATGAATCGACCATGTCAAAACCCGTATTCAGCCAGGTCACTTCGCCGGGTACTGGTTCATCTTCAATAGGTGGTGTAAACCACTTATAATGCATAGCAACCCGCACAGTATTGAACCCCCATGCTGCCAGCGAATCAACGTCTGCTTTCCTGAAATGATCGTGTAACCAATGTGAATAAAAACTGTCGGCCAGTGCTGTTCCAATGGTTTGTTCCAGTTTCTTTCTAAATTCGTGTTGCGTATCCGCAACGCCTGACGTCTTCATCATGTATCCTTCCTGGATCATCCAGTTACCTGTCCCAATGCCACGGATAATGAAATTCTCGCCCCTTCCGTCTGCGATTTGTTTGCCGTCGGCATGCAGAAAACCCTGGGCATTGATCCTGACAGGTAACATAAAGAGGATTAATGTAAGTATGAATGTGATCTTATTATTCATGTTCAACAGGTGTTTCTGATTATTGAAGGATCATGGTCGTGATGGCATGTGAGGGAAGACTTACAGGGATTCCCATGCCTGCAAGCCAGACTTTGAAATCTATATTTGCTTCTGTCTGATTCATCACCACAACGGCCAGGCTCTCATCTGTATTGAGGAAGGCTGTTGCCTGCAGGTCATCGCTATTTGAGGAACATAAGACACGGCGGGCACCCGGCCTGATAAATTTTGAAAAATGACCCAGGTAATAGTATGAGTTCATGTATACCAGCTCCCCGGAGGAAGTATTTCCAATGACCGGCGCATAGCAGAAGTTAGCCACATGGTTGGGACCGCCGGTCTCATCCAGCAGAACGTTCCAGTCAACCCATCCTGCAGCGGAGTTGTTGAGATCATATATGATCGATTCACCATAGCGTTCCCCATATTGCCAGTCGGCAAGATTACCATAGTCGAAAGGGAACACGCAACCTTCGGTGAACAACAGCTTTTTATCGGGGTAAGCTTCATTAACCTGCCTGATATTATCGAAATGATCGCCTGAATACCAGTGAAAGCCAGTTCCCCAAACATATTTTGAGGCTTCCGGATCGTCAAGTATGGTACCGGCCCGCTGCGTGATAACCCCCCTGTTGTGATCGTAGATGATAATGTTGAGGTCGGCCATGTTATTTTTCGTCAGGGTAGGACCGAGGAAATTCTTTATAAAATCACGTTCTTCCTCGGCTGTGTATATACATGATTCCCATCGCTGGACAGCCATTGGTTCGTTCTGAACGGTCAGTCCCCAGAATGGGATGCCTTCATTGGCATAGGCGTTGAAGAATTTGACGTAATAATTGGCCCAGGTCTGAAAATATTCAGGTTGAAGGGTCCCGCCCTGAAGCATGTTATTATTCGTTTTCATCCATGCCGGGGGACTCCAGGGTGAAGCAAAAAGCTTCAGATTTCCGGAAGAATATTTTATAGCTTCCCTGATAAAAGGAATTCTGTATTTTAGATCATGTTCGATGGTGAAATGGTCGAGGTTGACATCTCCGGCCACCTCTGAATAGGCATAGCTTTCGCTGGAAAAGTCACAGCTGTTTATTTGTGTCCTGCACAGCGAATAGCCGATACCTTTGTCGGGATCGAAGTATGCTTTCATGAATTCTTCCTGCTTGTCGGCAGGCATCTTGTAGAACGTTTCCGCACTGGCGTCGGTCAGCGCTCCGCCAAAGCCTTCGATTTCCTGGAATTGTTTTTCGGGCTTGATAATTATGGTAGGAAAATGTTCATCAGGCTGGTCATATTTCAGAATCTCCAGTTTACCCATCCCGGTTAAGCGGTTATCCGTATTCCAGGCTGTCTGATATGCCCTGGCCTCATTCAATGTAAAATGAATGGTTGGTTGGGGCCGTTCCGTATTGAATGCTTTTTCGTCGGGCGATTTTAATTGTATTATCGCTCCCGCAATCAGGACTGTGACAGCAATAATGCCCACATATTCCAATAATCTTAGTTTAGTCACAATAGTAGTTTTTCCGTTTACGGGGGTAAAACTATTTTTAACCCGGGTAACCGGCAAAGAATTTAGGCTCTCAAAAATTTCACTCTGGGAGGAAATCCATACTCAAAACCTCTCAAATCACCCTCGCGTAATCGTTAATGGATTGAAAAACAGTATGTAATTAAATATTCATCAGGTAAGACTGAAGGGAGTCTGCAGCTTCCAGTCCCAGCTTTTTTCTTAACCGGTAGCGGTCATTCTCAACAGCCCTGATAGTTTTATGCATGAATTCTGAAATTTCCTTTGTTGTAAGGTTCATCCTCACATAAGCTGCAATTTTCAGTTCGGAAAGGGACAGGTCCTCATGTTTTTCCTTTAGCCGGGTAATAAAATTATTGTATGTCCGGTCCAACTGGGGTTCAATATATTTCCAGTCGACATCTGAATTAATTTCCTGGTTTATTTCTTCCACCACTTTATCGAGTCCTGACTTCACCGATTCGCGTGCTTTTACAGAGAGTCCTTCAAGTTTTCGTTTCATTTCAAGCAAAACCCGGTTTCGACTGAACCTGAATACCGTTAGCCGGCTCAGTTCACTCTCCAGGTTTTCATTCTCAAGTTCAATCACGCGTTTTTCCTGTTCAGCTTGTTTCTGCATGAATTTCGTCGTGTAAAAGTTGAGTCTTGTTCTGTAAATAATATAACCTAACAAAAAGAAGGTAAGAACAAGTACAGAATAAAACAACCATGTATTCCAGAATGGCGGTAGTACCGTTATTTCAAGCCGGCAGATATTGTTTCCCCATTTACCGTCGTTGTTCGAAGCTTTAGCCTGGAAAATATAATCACCCTTGGGAAGATTTGTATAGGTCGCTAACCGGTGTCCGGCATCTGTCGAAACCCAGTCTTCATCAAATCCGGTAAGTTTATATTGGTATTCACACTTCTCCGGCAGGGTGAAATTCAAGGCTGCAAACTCCAGTGAGATTATTTTATCAAGATGAGTAAGGGTGACATGACCGGTCTCCCATATTTGTTTTTTTAGCAATACTCTTCCGTTTATGGTATCCCCGGCATTGATCTCTGTGTTCATTATATTAAGACTGGTGATAAGCACCCTGGGAATATTTTGGTTTAGGACGATATTCTCCGGATTAAACACATCCAGCCCTTTGCTGGATCCGGCCAGCATCCTGCCGTCATTTAACTGGATGAAGGCATCTGCGTTGAATTCATTTCCGGAGAGGCCATCCCTTGTTGTGAAATTCACAATTCGCTTGTTATATGGGTTGTACATGCAAAGGCCGTAACCAGTAGATATCCATATATTTCCTTTCCCATCTTCCTGGATACCCTGTATGATCATGTCAGGAAGGCCATCGGAGGTGGTGAGTCGTTGAATCCGGCCGTTTTTCTTATTATAAATGACGACACCGTCGCCTTCGGTCCCGATCCAAACCAGTCCTTTCCTGTCCTGGAAAAACGACCTGATAACGCCTGTCATGAGAATGGAATTGTCAGCCTGGGTCTGAGTAGACATTCTGGTTATTTTCCTGGTTTGATTGTCGAGGATAAAAACACCGTTTCCTTCTGTACCAAACCAAATATCTCCATCATTATCTTCCATAATGACCATTATATTTGGATGATCAACCTTGTTTAGTTCACCCGAACCCGGTCCGAAATTTTTAAATGTATGATTACGCGGATTATACAAGTCAATACCACTGCCAAGCAAACCAAGCCATATATTATCTTTACTGTCGCGAAATATCTCCCATATACTCGTGGAGTTAACACTCTGATTCAGTTTTTCTTTCTGGTTAACTTTGGTTATGACCCCGCTTTTTGTATTGATCAGGTTTAGGCCGGCAGCATAGGTGCCGGCAATGATTCTGCCCGAAGGTTCTTCACCGATACTTGTAATAACATCGGTTGAAATGGAATTCGGGTTGTGAGCGTCATGTTTATGCACCTTCATTCCTTTTTTTGGGTCAAATAAATACAGTCCGCTTCCATCTGTGCCGGCCCATATTCTTCCTTCAGAGTCCTGAAAAAGGCTTATGACCGATATCCCCCTGAAAATGGTTAAATCTCCATGGCCGAACAATGTTTTCCCAAAACGTGAACTTAGGGGATCATAGAAGGCCACTCCTTTATCGTAGAAGCCTGCCCAGATGATGTTCTGGTCATCACGGTAAAGGCTGTACACCTGGTTTCCCGGCAGGTCATTTCCCCAGCCGGCATTGGCATTTATATAGCTGAAGGTGCCGTCTGCCTGGTGATAGATATCGATGCCTCCACCATCGGTGGCGATCCAGACATTGCCTTCCGGACTTAACATCATATTGCCGTTCAGAATGTTGGTGTTCAGTTCGCCGGCTTTGTCGGTGTATAATACCGATTTACCCGTAGCAGGATTAAGTTTACATAAACCGTGCTGGGAAGCGGAAATCCACAAGTTTCCCTGGTTATCTTCCAGTATTTTTTTCTTATAATCTATATTCAACGCAGGATCCCGGGTATATGAAACGCTTTTAAAGCGGCCTGAATCCGGATCAAATGACATGATGTCGGGATGCCATGTAGCTACATAACATTGGCCTTTCCTGGTTTGAATCATATCGAAGACATACCATGAATTCAATGATCGGGGATTACCTTCTTCAGGCAGGTAGACTTTAAAGGAATCTTTTTCAGGCAGGTAACGGGCAAGTCCGTTTTCGGTGCAAAGCCAGACAGAACCGTCATCAAGAATCGTTATTTTATTTACCCTGTTCCCAAAACCATAGCGGTTGTCGTAATGTTTTATTTTACCGGTTGCCTTGTTCAGCTTGTCAACACCGTGCAACAGTGTTCCAATCCACAAATTATGCTGCAGGTCTTCATTGACAGACAATATCCAGTTACCGGAAATGGCGTTTTCTTTTCCCGTTGACCTGAACGTTGTGAGCTCGTTGGCATCGTATTTTGTCAAGCCATTCCGTGTGCCGAACCACATAAATCCATCCGAATCCCGGAATATACATTCAACCTGGTTGTGTCCGAGACCATTTTCCCTTGTAATGGAAGAAAAATGATAATAACCCGTAGGATTCTGTGAGTTTGCAACTGTGTAAACCGCAGAAAGTGAAATATATAAAAGTAATCTTCTAAATAGCATTTATGTACATAAATCGATATTGAGTTGGGTCAAATATAACATTTTTTGGATATTATAAAACGATGTCGGGAGATCTTGTAAAACACCGCAGGAAAAACATTTAAAACGGATTTTTCTCTGCCATTAAATCCAAAAAAAGTCCTAAACATGAATGACGGGAGCATCAAAATGTATTTTTCGTTTGGAGGTTGATTTTCGGCGGTGTCCGGTAAACCAAAATGAATGACGGAACCAAATTATCCCCGCAAAGGAGATCAATGAACATCCCTTCCATCTTTCCCTATAATTACGTATATTTAGTCACCTCTTACATCTGCAAATGACCAACCATGGATATTCGGTTTAACAGGCAGATTGTTAAAGTATAATATGGAAAATGTCACCTGTCACATTTCAAAGCAAACCGTTCCGTCGACGGAAGCTTACCGCGGCGAGATGCTCCGCGACTCGATTTATCACCTTATCCGGAAGGATTATCCCGATTTTACAAGGGCCTCTTACATCTCGATTCCGGAATTGAATAAGTACAGGCAGCAATACCTCACCGGGCTGGTCCGGGAAGAGACCGGTGAGGTCGATGCGCTTGAGTCGGAGGTTGTCGATGCTATTACTCACAGTAAGATCCTTTCAGAGAACATCGAAGACGTGATCGACGAAAAACTGGCTCTGGGGCAGCGTATTGCCGATCACATTGCCGAATTCGGAGGAAGCTGGACGTTCATCATCATCTTTTTTACCTTTATCCTGGTTTGGATGGGCATTAACGTGTATTTCCTTGCCTCGAAGGCGTTCGACCCCTACCCGTTCATCCTGCTGAACCTGATCCTGTCGTGCCTGGCAGCCATCCAGGCACCCATCATCATGATGAGCCAGAACCGCCAGGAACAGAAAGACCGCCAGCGCAGCGAACATGACTTTAAGGTGAATCTGAAAGCCGAGCTGGAGATCCGGATGCTGAATGAAAAGATCGACCACCTCATCGCTCATCAGAGTAAGCGACTTCTTGAAATACAACAGATACAGGCCGATTACCTCGAGGATATCCTCAAGGAGATCAGGGGTGATAACGGCAAAAATTAACACGGCATACAAAACTACCACAACTATGAAATACGGTTTCTTCGACGACACAAACAGGGAGTACGTGATAACGACACCCGAAACGCCTTACCCCTGGATTAACTACCTGGGGAATGACCATTTTCACTCCATCATTTCCAATACGGCTGGCGGCTACAGCTTTTATAAAGATCCAAGGCTGAGAAGGATGACCCGCTACCGTTACAACAATGTACCGCTCGATTCGGGAGGGAAATATTTTTATATCCGTGAGAATGATCTTAACATTTGGTCGCCGGGCTGGAAACCTGCTAAAACACGTCTCGACTTTTATGAATGCCGGCACGGGCTGAGCTATACGAAAATTAACAGCGAACTGAACGGCTTGCAATGCGAGGTATTGTACATGGTCCCTCTTGGCGTAGATGCCGAGGTTCAACGGGTGAGGCTGACAAATAACACGCGAAAGATCAGGGATTTTAAGCTGTTCTCATTTGTTGAATGGTGCCTGTGGAATGCGCAGGACGACATGACAAATTTCCAGCGCAATTTCAGCACAGGCGAAGTCGAAGTAAAAGATTCGGCTATCTATCATAAAACAGAATACCGCGAACGGCGCGACCATTATGCGTTTTACTCGGTGAATGCACCTGTCAGCGGTTTTGATACTGAACGGGACGTTTTCATGGGCATGTATAACGGTTTTGACCGGCCCGATTCGGTATTTAACGGAAGGTCGGGCAACACTGTTGCCCACGGCTGGTCGCCCATAGCGTCCCATTACCTCGATGTATCGCTGGAGCCGGGTGAATCGCGCGACCTGGTGTTCGTACTGGGTTATGTTGAAAACGAAGAGAAGCAAAAATGGGAATCCCGGGGTGTGGTAAATAAAACAAAGGCCGAAAAGATCATTCGCGACTTCTCCACTACGGAATCTGTTGACAAGGCCCTTGATGAACTGAAAGCATACTGGGACGACCTCTTGTCCTCATGGCAGCTCGATCATCCCGATGAAAAGCTGCAGCGGATGGTGAATATCTGGAATCCTTACCAGTGCATGATCACCTTCCAGATGTCGCGCAGTGCTTCTTATTTTGAATCGGGCATCGGTCGCGGCATGGGATTCCGCGATTCGAACCAGGACCTGCTGGGCTTCGTGCACCAGATCCCGGAAAAAGCCCGTGAGCGCATTCTCGATCTGGCTGCCACACAGCTCGAAGACGGTGGCGCGTGGCACCAGTACCAGCCCCTCACCAGAAAAGGAAACAGCGAAATAGGCGGTAACTTCAACGACGATCCCTTGTGGCTCATAGGTTCAACCGTAGCATATATCAGGGAGACCGGCGATTTCACTATCCTCGACGAGAACGTCCCATTTGATAACGATCAATCGAAAGCAGCTCCTTTGTTTGAACATCTCAAACGGTCGTTCAACCACGTGGTGAACAATCTTGGGTCCAATCAGCTGCCCCTGATAGGTCGTGCCGACTGGAACGACTGCCTGAACCTGAACTGCTTCAGTACGAATCCCGATGAATCGTACCAGACCACCGAAAACAGGGAGGGCGGAAAGGCCGAATCGGTGCTTATCGCCGGTATGTTCGTGTTCTACGGTGAAGAATACGCATCGTTATGCGATAAGCTCGGGATGACCGATGAAGCTAAATCAGCCAGGCAGCATATTGCCAGGATGAAGCTGGCCATCGATGAGGCCGGCTGGGACGGTGAATGGTTCCTCAGGGCTTACAATCATTTCGGCGAACCTGTGGGCTCTTCTAAAAATGAAGAAGGTAAAATCTTTATAGAATCTCAGGGATTTTGCGTCATGGCAGGTATAGGCAAAGATGATGGCAGAGCTGCGAAGGCTCTCGAATCGGTAAAGACACACCTCGATTGTGAATATGGTATCGTACTGAACAATCCGGCATTCACCAAATACCACGTCGAGATGGGTGAGATCACCAGTTATCCTCCCGGATACAAAGAAAATGCAGGTATCTTCTGCCATAACAATCCCTGGATCATGATTGGTGAAACCGTCTTGGGCAACGGCCGCAGGGCTTTCGATTATTACCGGAAAATCGCGCCTTCTTATCTCGAAGAAATCAGCGAGCTTCATAAAACAGAGCCTTACGTATATTCACAGATGATTGCCGGGAAAGATGCTTTCCGGCCCGGAGAAGCCAAAAATTCATGGCTCACCGGTACGGCCGCATGGAACTTCTATGCTATAAGTCGTTATATACTGGGTATTCAGCCGGAATTCGATGGACTACGCATTGACCCTTGCATTCCTAATGATTGGAAGGGATACAAAGTGACCCGCCGTTTCCGGGGTTCGGTTTATCATATCGAAATCAAAAATCCCGATGGCATTTCAAAAGGTGTTACGAAAATCATTGTGAACGGCAACGAACAAAAAACCAATCTTATCCCGGTGTCTTCCAAAAAAGGAGAATTTGACGTTGTGGTGGAAATGAGATGATGGATTGCGGTATTAATTGGGCGTATATGACTGAAAGAGGCGAATGATGATTGAACGGGCGAATGATGATTGAACGGGCGCACGGCCGTGCGCCCCTACGAAAATATTGTGTTTTAAAATGACAACCTGTTTTGTATATTTGGGGCTTACAATTGAATGGCCTTCATGGGGGCGTACGGCCATATCCTTTATATCCTTAAATTATTGAAATTATGAAAAAACACTATTTGTTTTTTACAGGATTATTGGCTCTTGCTGTATCCTGCAGCCAGGGTCCTTCCGGTAGCATGTCGGATTCCGATCTAAATATTGAACGCCGTGTGGACTCCGTCCTGGCAAAAATGACACTGGAAGAGAAAGTCGGACAGATGAACCAGATTAGCACCGGTGGGGCTGCGACAGGACCTGTTCTTGGCAACAACAATGATATGACTGATCTGCGTGCAGGTAAAATTGGCTCTATACTTAACCTGGTAGGTGCTGAACGTACCCGGGAGGCACAGGAGATTGCAGTGAACGAAACCCGGATGGGTATCCCGCTTATTTTCGGACTTGACGTTATTCATGGTTACCGAACGATTTTCCCCACGCCGCTCGGGGAATCGGCCAGCTGGGATACGGTTGGGATAAAAGAGTCGGCACGCATAGCCGCTATTGAAGCGTCGGCCCAGGGTGTGCACTGGACATTTGCCCCCATGGTTGATATATCCCGCGACCCCCGCTGGGGCCGTATCATGGAGGGAGCCGGTGAAGACCCCTTCCTGGGAAGCATGATTGCCCGGGCCAGGGTGGAAGGCTTCCAGGGAAAAAGCCTGACCGATAATAATACCATTGTGGCTTGTGCCAAGCATTATGCAGCCTACGGCGCTGCCGAAGGGGGCCGCGATTATAATACCGTCGATATTTCGATGCGTACCCTTAACGATATCTATCTACCGCCATTTCACGCCGCCGTTGAAGCCGGTGTGGGAACCTTCATGAACTCCTTTAATGAGATTGCAGGCATTCCCTCCACAGGAAACGAATACCTGCTGCGCGACAAGCTGAAAGGCGAATGGGGTTTCAAGGGCTTTGTCGTCTCAGACTGGAACAGCATTGGTGAACTTGTAAATCATGGTGTGGCTGCCGACGAAGAAGAAGCCGCCGAAATCGCCATTAAAGCCGGTAGCGATATGGACATGGTGTCGGGGAGTTATCTCGAAAACCTTCCCCGCCTTGTAAAAGACGGCGTGGTTGACGAAAAACTTATCGACGATGCCGTCAGGCGAATTCTCCGAATCAAATTCCAACTGGGACTCTTTGACGATCCATATAAGTACTGCTCGGTTGAAAGAGAGAATGAACTTCTCCTTCATCCTTCGCACCGTGAACACGCCCGTGATATCGCCAGGAAGTCAATTGTCCTGCTGAAAAATGAAGGTCAGGTCCTGCCAGTTTCGAAAAAGACCCGTACACTGGCCGTTATTGGTCCGCTGGCCGATTCAAAGAAGGATCTCTTATGCACATGGACAGCCAAAGGCCAGCCTGATGAAGCGGTCAGCCTGCTCGACGGAATAAAGAAAAAGGTAGATGACGGTACACGCATCCTGTATGAAAAAGGCTGCGATATCACTGGCGATTCAAAGGCAGGCTTTGCTTCAGCCCTCAGCGCAGCACGACGTGCCGATATCGTTATCCTGGCCGTGGGTGAAGCTGGCGATATGAGCGGTGAAGCACACTCCAGGGCTTATATCGGCATACCGGGTGTGCAGCCAGACCTGATCAAAGAAATTCAAAAAACGGGTAAGCCGGTTGTCGTGGTGCTTATGAATGGAAGACCTGTCACGTTTGAATGGACAGCTAAAAACATGCCGGCCATCCTTGAGACCTGGTTTCTGGGTACCGAAGGCGGTGATGCTATTGCCGACGTGCTGTTCGGCGACTATAATCCGTCGGGCAAACTCCCGGTAAGCATACCGGTAACCGTTGGCCAGATACCGGTTTATTACAACCATAAAAATACAGGACGTCCTTTTGAAAAGGGCGAGTTCTTTACCTCCAGATATCTCGACATTCCCAATGAGCCGTTGTATCCTTTCGGCTATGGCTTGAGTTATACAACCTTCAAATATTCCGATATCAGTCTTAATAAGACAAAGATCGCTTTTAGTGAACCGCTTATTGTTAAGGTGAAAGTTACCAATACAGGTGAATATGACGGTGAAGAAGTCGTTCAGCTTTATACCCGCGATATGGTGGCCAGCGTTACCCGTCCGGTGAAAGAACTCAAGGGCTTTAAAAAAGTAATGATTGAAAAAGGTGAAACGGCAGAGATTAGCTTCGAGCTGACGTCCGATGATCTTCGTTTTTATAACGACAAAATGGATTTTGTAGCTGAACCCGGCGATTTCAAGGTGTTTGTGGGAACCAGTTCCGATAATGTTAAAGAAGCTTCATTTAAACTTATAGAAAATGGTAGTAAAGATTAGATTCTCTTTAATTATCCTTTTAGCAGCGGTTCTTTTTACCTCTTGTAAGAAGAAGCCGCAACAGTTCACGTTTATCTCCTCAACGCCTCATGCACGTTGGGAAGAATCGTCCTTTCCTGTCATGCCCGACCAGCACGAAGGGATACCCGTGGTAAACGTTGATGTTACTGGTCTGCAGCAGGATATCGATGGTTTTGGTGCCTGTTTTAATGAACTTGGCTGGGACGCATTACAACTTCTGCCGGATACGTCGAGGGAGGCCATCCTGAAAGATTTCTTCACGCCTGAAGGTTGCGACTTTACTATTTGCAGGATGCCCATCGGTGCTAACGATTATTCACGAGACTGGTATTCACTGGATGAAACGGACGGTGACTTCAATATGAATGATTTCAGTATCGAACGCGACCGCGAGGCGCTTATTCCTTATATAAAAGCAGCGATGCAATATACCGGCGATCTTAAAATATGGGCCTCGCCCTGGAGTCCGCCGGTATGGATGAAGACCAATCATCACTATGCCTGCCGCCCGGCTGATGTAAACGACCTGGGTCCCGAAGGGGCGGGCCGGGAAGGTGTGACAGAGTTTATCATGGAGAAACCCTACCTGGAGGCCTACGCCTTGTATTTTGAGAAATTCGTGAATGCGTACCGTAACGAAGGTGTTAACCTGTATGCAGTGCATGTGCAGAACGAGCCGAATTCATGCCAGTCTTTCCCGAGCTGTGTGTGGGCACCATCGGACCAGGCAACCTTTATTGGCGATTACCTTGGTCCGAAATTTAAGGCAGACAACGTGGATGCCCAGATTTGGTATGGTACCTACGAACGGCCCTCTGTGGCAAATGTCGATACGATCCTGCAGGATCCTGAGGCCGGACCTTTTGTGACCGGTGTTGGTTTCCAGTGGGCTGGTAAGGAGGCCATTGCCGGCGTTCATGAGAAATATCCGGATATGAAACTAATGCAGACCGAATCGGAATGCGGTAATGGCTCGAACGATTGGAAAGCCGCTGAATATACATGGTCGCTCATGAAGCATTATCTGGAAAATGGTGCAAGCAGCTACCTGTACTGGAATATGGCTCTTGATGAGACAGGCAAGAGCCGCTGGGGCTGGAAACAAAACAGCCTGGTTACCGTTGACAGTAAAACGCGCAAGTTTAAATATAACCCTGAGTATTACCTGTTTAAAGCACTGACACATACGGTGAAGCCAGGTGCCATAAAACTTAAAACACCGGCTGAATATGACGATATGATGGTATTCCTTAACCCGGGTAATGAACTGGCCGGCATTATAGTGAACACTACCTTTAAGAATGAAGTCCAGCAGGTCAAAATCGGTGACCGTTACCTGGTGATCCGGTTACAGCCGAAATCGTTTAATGCCTTTACGGTGAGGTTGTAAACATACAATTGAAGTGTATCAAACCAACATTCAATTCAATATCGTTTAGTTATAGAAAGGAGGAGATTTCTCAGTCGTTTCTCTCCTTACCAAGGACAAGTATCAGTAACATGCTGTGAATATGCAATTTGTAATTTAAACAACCTAAGCTATCCTCCGCTACCCCTCGGTCCCCTGGTAGGGGAAGCCAGCCGCACATAGCAATGACGAGTATCGGTAACGTGCTGTGAATATGCAACTTGTCATCTCAGCTTTATGACTCTGCCTGGCCAGGGTTTGGACTTCGAAACGACTGAGTAATCTCCAAGTACAAACTCAAGTAATAGTTGGTTCAAATCTTCAGAACCCAAAATAATTCTTCGCGTTATAGTAACATATCCCTTCTACGATTTTTCCCAGGTGGTCCATATCGGCCGGTAGTTCGCCTTTCTCAACATCGTTGCCAATGAGGTTGCATAACACCCTGCGGAAATATTCATGCCTGGGGTAGGAGAGGAAGCTGCGCGAATCGGTAAGCATACCGACAAAACGGCTTAGAAGGCCCATGTTTGAAAGTGTATTGAGCTGTTTCTCAATGCCGTCCTTCTGATCGAGGAACCACCAGCCTGACCCGTATTGCATCTTACCGGGAACACTACCGTCGTTGAAGTTACCGGCCATGGTGGCCATGAGCTCATTGTCGCGCGGGTTAAGGTTATAAAGGATGGTTTTTGCCAGTTTATTCTTACTCGCCAGTGTATTGAGAAATGAGGACATGGGCCTGGCCATCTCAAAATCACCGATGGAATCAAAACCTTTATCGGGGCCCAGCAGATGATACATCCCGGAGTTATTGTTACGGATGGCCCCCACATGGAATTGTTGTGTCCAGCCTTTATTGTAATCCATTTCGGCAAAGTACAACAACAAAGCTGTTTTAAACTTCGAAGTTTCGGGTGTCGAAGGTTTTTCACCACGGATCACTTTGTTGAAAATACTGATAATCTCTTTCTCAGTAAAATCGTCGGCATAGAAAGTCTCCAGGCCGTGATCGGAAAGCCGGCAGCCCAAGTCATGAAAGACATCCTGTCGTTTTGAAAGTGCATGCAGGAGATCGTTGAAATGTGTGATGGTGCCTCCAGCTGCTTTCGCAAGAGCCTCGAGGTATTGGCGGTAAGTGGCTGGATCGTCGACGGCCATGGCCTTATCGGGCCGCCATGTCGGCAGAACGGTAATGTCGAATTTTTCGTTCCTGAGGCGGGTGTGGTTTTCCAGACTGTCGGCCGGGTCATCAGTGGTACAGAGTGTTTCAACTTTCATCCTCCTGAGGAGGTTGCGGACGCTGTATTCCTTTGATTGCAATTTCTCCGACACCTCATCGTAAATCGCATCGGCCGTGCCGGCATCCAGGCGTTTGTCGATACCAAAATAGCGTTTGAGTTCAAGGTGAGTCCAGTGGTAGAGCGGATTCCGGATGGTCATGGGTACAGTTCCGGCCCATTTTTTAAATTTCTCGCGGTCGGGTGCATTGCCGGTACAAAACGATTCATCTACGCCGTTAGCCCGCATGGCCCTCCATTTATAATGATCACCGTCGAGCCAGATTTTTGTAAGGTTCCCGAACTGCCGGTCAACAGCGATCTCTTCGGGAGGAAGATGACAGTGGTAATCGATGATGGGTAAATCTTTCGCATGGTCGTGAAATAATTCTTCGGCTGCAGGAGAGTGCAACAGGAAGTTGTCGTCAAGAAATGTTTTCATATCTGTGGTTATATTAGTCTTCGATGAGTAATGATCAGATGTTGAACAGCCGCCTGATATGCCGTTCATAGATATTTTCTTCTACCTGCTGTCCGACGATGTTTTCATGCTGACGGATGAGATTAAGGTAGACATTGCTGTATTCAGCTGCAATCTTATAGCCAACATGTATCAATTGCCTGAAGCCAGGATTATAATCCGGATGACCGGGGATGTGCCGCAGTGTGTCGGCAAATTTATTCCCGTTCCAGGTAGCCACATGGTCCGGCAGCGGCAGCTTACCGGGATCAATATCGATAACCGTTGCATACGGGGCACATAATTCATCCCGGCGGCCGTAAGCTTTACGGTAAATCGATTTTGCCAGGTCGAGAGCCTCGTCACCAGCCAGGGCCAGGCCAATGACTTCCTCGAGCCAGGTTGTTCCGGCAGTCTTGACGTGGATACCCACGTCATGTTTCCTGATCAGTTCGCCCATGACCGGGTAGATCGAAAATTTATCACTGCCGGAATGAATGGAAAGTTTAAGGTTTGAGGGAAGATCAAATTCCCTGACCGCTTTATTGATTACCAGGATATCTTCTTCAAACTCCTTGCGGAAGACATCAATATCACCAACATAGTCGACACCCTTGTTAAAGCGTCCCGAAAATTTCGGGGCTATGG
>DASQZK010000133.1:0-3143 GCA_035638735.1 Bacteroidales bacterium | reverse complement strand
GGCTGTATTGCAGAAAAGGATAAACCGTCGCTCATGCTGGTCGATGGTAAGGCCCCTGTAGACAAAACTTCCTGGAAATACGAAAAAGTTGATAATGGGTACCAGTATTCCGGGAAATACGGGAAGGTTGTGATCGAAACCTCGCCTTTTCATGTGAAGATATATGATGCCGACGGTCGTTTGTTGACCTCAACGGTAAACAACACTGATTTTAGCGGAACAACCTACACACCGGTACTTCCTTTCTCTTATGTACGAAGAGCATCTGATTACTCCCGTAGTTTTGATGCAGCATTCACACTCTCGCCCGATGAAAAAATATTCGGCTGCGGAGAATCCTTCACTCAGTTGAATAAGCGTGGACAGAAAGTTGTCTTATGGACTGATGACGCTAACGGTGTTCAGAATGAAGGCATGTACAAGCCAATCCCCTTCTTTATGAGCAGCCGCGGGTATGGCATTTTTATGCATACCTCCTCGCCTGTTACCTGCGATTTCGGAAAATATTTCAATGCCGTGAACTCCCTGATGATTGGTGATGACAACCTGGACTTGTTTGTTTTCCTCGGGAAACCGGCTGACATACTCGATGAATATACCAATCTTACCGGTAAGCCTTCTATGCCACCTTTGTGGTCCTTTGGTTTATGGATGAGCCGTATTTCCTATTTTTCGGAACAGGAAGGCCGTGAGGTAGCTGCCCGGCTGCGCGAAGAAAAAATCCCCTCCGACGTGCTCCATTTCGATACCGGCTGGTTTGAGACCGACTGGCGATGCGACTACCAGTTCTCTACCTCCCGCTTCGACGATCCGGAAAAGATGATCGCGGATTTGAAAAATCAGGGTTTCCATATCTCCTTGTGGCAACTGCCCTATTTCGTACCGAAAAATAAGCTCTTCGATGAGATTATCGAAAAGGGACTTTATGTAAAAGACGCCAAGGGCAACCCTCCTTACGAGGATGCCACTCTTGATTTCTCGAATCCTAATACAGTGAAATGGTACCAGGATAAAATTGCAGGACTTCTTAAAATGGGCGTTGGAGCCATTAAAGTCGATTTTGGTGAAGCAGCCCCGGCTACCGGGATCTATGCTTCGGGGCGTACTGGTTTTTACGAGCATAACCTCTACCCGTTGCGCTATAATAAGGCTGTTGCCGATATCACCCGCCAGGTAACCGGCGAGAACATTATCTGGGCCCGCAGCGCCTGGGCCGGCAGCCAGCGTTATCCGCTTCATTGGGGTGGTGATGCCGCCAATTCCAACGATGCCATGCAGGCCGAACTTCGGGGCGGTCTATCCTTCGGACTCAGTGGATTCTCTTTCTGGAGTCACGACATTGGTGGATTTGTCAACCGGACCCCCGAAGATATCTACCGCCGATGGCTGCCTTTCGGTATGCTGTCATCGCACAGCCGTTGCCACGGTGCCCCGCCGAAAGAACCATGGGAATATGGCGACGATTTCAATAGCTACTTCCGGAATGTCGTGGATATGAAATACAGGCTTATGCCCTACGTCTATGCCCAGGCGAAACAATGTACCGGGAAAGGGTTGCCAATGGTTAGGGCCCTGTTCGTTGAATTTCCCGACGATGCCGGTGCGTGGCTTATCGACAATGAGTATATGTTCGGCTCCGACTTCCTGGTGGCCCCCATGTTCGAGGATGTAGCCAGCCGTAATGTCTACCTTCCGGAAGGTACATGGATCGACTACCAGTCGGGTAAAGTGTATACCGGGGGATGGCATACCATGAAACCGGGCGACATCGAAGCTATCATCCTGGTACGTGAAGGCTCTGTTATCCCCGAAATCAAACTCGCCCAGTCAACAATGGACATGGACTGGTCCACCCTCAAGCTGGTCGTATATGCCACCAATAGCAACAAAGTTGATGGCCTTGTGTGCCTCCCTTCCGATAATGTTCTGCATACGGTGAATATGACAAAGAAAGGGAAAGGTTTCGATCTCGATACGAATCCACTGGATGGTAAGGTGAAATTTAAAACGGTTATGTATACTGATCTTTAGATCTTTTCGTTTAAGGAAACCGTCGTTTCGGCTTCGCTCATCGACCGGCTTCGAATCCTCCGGTCGTTGAGAAGCCAAAACGACGGTATTTACAAAATAACCTTTGTTTCTTCTACTCGTTGTAGCTAGCTTTACAAGACTTTAACTCACGAATCAATGATCACGGTCGCCAGGCTGTTCAAACTCCTGTTTAAGCTGAAATTCACCCGTAAATACTATTTCGGGTTGTATAAACGGCTGTTCAGACCAACCAATTTATTTGGGGGGATAGCCACCATTTGCAGGTATGGTGACCACCAGCGTATGAAAGTTGACCTGGATGAATGGATACAACAGAATGTGTTTCTTTTCGGTATTTACGATGCTGCCGGAATCGGATTTATTCGTTCATTTCTTAAAAAAGGGGATGCCTTCCTCGATATTGGGGCTAATGTCGGGTGTTATACACTGGCTGCTTCAGACATTATTGGTGAGAAGGGCAGGGTTATCGCTTTCGAAGCTGTTAAAAAAGTGGCCGACAGGCTCGAAGAAAATGTGAGACTCAATAATCTCGCTAATATTACTATAGTGAGGAAGGCTGTTTATGAGAAAGAGACATTATTGAATTTCCACGTGGCCGCCCAGCAAAATCTTGGTATGTCGAGCATTCTGCATCACGACACAGAATCGGGAATTACAGAGGAGGTACCGGCGATCGATCTTGATCATTTCCTGCCCGGATATGAATTACCGGCTATTCAACTCGTTAAGATGGATATTGAAGGAGCAGAGATCTTCGCTCTCAGGGGGATGAGAGAAACCCTGCTGAAATATAAACCTCACGTACTTATCGAAGTCTCTCCCCAGGTCCTCCCGGAGGCATCCGAGCGGCAAAAGATATTCGATTTTTTTGATGATCTTGGTTATAAATCTACAGTCCTTTCGCGAAATACAACTTTGACCGACATCCCGGAAGGGGAGAGGGACCGGTATACGAATTTTGTATTTATGCCGGTGTAGTTTGTTGAACCTGTAGTGATCATCCGCCGGTCATTCCTTTTTTACCGCATGCAATACCTGCGTTTCGTATCCTTATGAATGCGACGCCTCTTCCAGTTCTTCCCTGGCCTGTT
>DASQZK010000132.1:0-5042 GCA_035638735.1 Bacteroidales bacterium | reverse complement strand
GCCAATCAGGCTAAATCTGACTTCCTGGCCAGGATGAGCCACGAGCTCAGGACACCTATGAACGGCATCATCGGACTGACCGACAGCCTGACCAGGAGCGGTCTGACGGCCGAACAGTCAGAAAACCTGAAGGTGATCCGCAAATCGTCTGAGCTGCTGATGAATGTTATTAACGACATCCTTGATTTCTCCAAGATTGAAGCCGGGAAGATGATGCTCGAGGAAATTCCATTCAGCCTGAGTGAAGAGATCAACATTGCCACAGGCCTGTTCAAGTCGCTGGCAGGAAAGAAAGGATTGGAGATACATACTTCAATAAAGCCCGAGATCCCCGACCAGTTGATCGGCGATCCGTTCAGAATCAGGCAGGTCATTTCCAATCTGCTCAGCAATGCAATCAAATTCACCGAAGAAGGAAAAATTGTCATCAGTGTTGAACTGATGGAAAAATATAATTCGGCATTAAGCCTGTTGTTTTATGTAGAAGATACCGGGATCGGTATTAAAAAAGAAGACATAAAGAAAATATTCGGCACCTTTGAACAAGGAAAGGAGTCAACGTCCAGGAAATATGGCGGTTCCGGTTTAGGAACAGCTATCTCGCGGCAGCTTGTTGAAATGATGAATGGTGAAATATGGGTGGAGAGTCCGTCTGCAATTTCCACCGACGCCAAATACCCGGGAACCCGTTTTTGCTTTACCATTGAGGTTCATTCCAATGAGAAAGTCAGAAAGAAATACGACTTCTCATCCATCCGTAAATACCAGCAGATTACTGCGCTGGTCCTCAGCAGGCATAAAGATAAGTCGGATAAGATCCATCACGTTCTCGACAGTTTCGGTATAAACTATAATTACCGGACTTACGACGACAATACCATCGACAGCGTCCTCTACCATATCGAGCAGAAGAAGACCCTGTACCAAATGATCATCATAAAAGATAAACCCCGCTATGATGGTTTTGGTATTGCCATGCAATTAAAAGAGAACAGGTTGGTCTATGATTTCCCGGTCATCCTGATCAGTTCAAACGACCAACACGGGAATTATCTGAGGGCACACAACCTTGGTGTCGATTATTACCTGATACAGCCATACGACAGCAACGAGATTTTTGGAATTATCAAAGACCTGTTCCCTGGCATCAGTGAAGAGAAGAGCATTGCACCCTATATTAACAAAATCAGGCCAAATCTGCGGATTCTGGTTGCTGACGACAACATCATAAACCAGCGGGTTATTCAAACCATCTTCAAGCACCTTGGATATGAGATTGACATTGCCAAAGACGGGCAGGAAGTGACCGAGTTGTTGAAGGATACGTCGTATGATCTTATTCTTATGGACCTGCTAATGCCTGTTAAAGACGGCATCACTGCCACCATGGAGATCCGTCGCGACGGAAACAACGTTACGATTATTGCCATGACAGGCAGTGATGACAGAGAGAAAAAAGACGAAGCTTTCTCAGCCGGCATGAACGATTTTGTGACCAAACCCGTTAAGGTTGAAACCATAAAACATCTGCTTATCAAATGGTTTTCTGAATCGGTATAGCTGTTCTGAAATATTTCCTTTGTTACAGGCGTTCTATACAAAAATGACACGAGGATTTTCTAACGTGATGAATATCCTCTATTTTCGGACCTTAAAACCTTACTATCATGAGATCTCATGAAATAGACTACAAGATCATTGGTGACGACATTCAGCTCGTCGAGATTGAGCTGGATCCGGGAGAGACCGTCATTGCGGAAGCCGGTTCAATGGTATATATGGATTCGGGAATTGAGTTTGAAGTCAAGATGGGCGACGGCTCTTCGCCCAACCAGGGCTTCATGACCAAGATGTTTTCTGCCGGAGCCAGAATTCTTACCGGTGAGTCTCTTTTCCTGACGCATTTCACCAATCATGGTATGGGGAAACGGAAAGTCGCCTTCTCAGCGCCCTACCCCGGTACGGTCATTCCCATTAATCTATCTGATTCCGGTGGGCGTATGATCGTTCAGAAGGACGGCTTTCTTTGCGCAGCCCTCGGGACCAAGCTGTCGGTCAAACTTAACCGCCGCCTTGGTTCAGGCCTTGTTGGAGGTGAAGGCTTCATCCTGCAGTCGCTTGAAGGCGATGGTAACGCTTTTGTACACGCCGGAGGTACCGTTATCGACAAATACCTCAGCCACGATACTCTCAGGATTGATACCGGCTGTGTGGTAGCCTATGAACCGACTCTCGACTTCAATGTGGAAAGCACAGGAAGCCTCCGTTCGATGGTTTTTGGCGGCGAAGGCCTGTTTCTGGCTACCATCAGCGGAACAGGAAGAGTCTGGTTACAATCCATGCCGATCCGTAAACTAATCAGGGCTTTGTCTCCCTATGGCAAAAACCGCGGTAAAGAAGATAACTCCATCCTGGGGAATTTCCTTGAACGGTAGCATCAAACCAGGCAACACCGTACCCGTCGTCAACATTACCGCGCCATGAAAGAACCTGTGCCGATTGAAGTTTTTCTGAACCTTTCGAAAGATACACCCTTTGCCGATGTGAGATCCCCCGCTGAATTCAGGCAGGGTCATATTCCGGGGGCCATCAACATTCCCCTGTTTACAGATGAAGAACGAAAAGTGATCGGGACCCTTTACAAAAAGAAAGGCCGCAAAGAGGCCATAATAAAAGGGTTTGAATACACGGGGATAAAAGCTTCGGACCTGGCGCGCGAAGCCCGCGAATCAGCCCCGGGCGGTCGCCTGCTGGTACATTGCTGGCGGGGCGGAATGCGAAGCGGAGCCATGGCCTGGCTATTTGAGCAATCGGGACTTCAATGTGAGGTGCTCAACGGGGGGTATAAATCATTCAGGCGTTTCGTACGCTCAACATTTGACAAGCCCCTGAAACTTATCGTACTCGGAGGCATGACCGGCACCGGCAAAACCGAAATCCTGAAGGAGATCTCCCAGCAATCGTGGCAGATTATCGACCTTGAAGGACTCGCTAACCATAAAGGCTCAGCCTTCGGAAGCCTCGGCGAACAGGCCCAGCCAACTAACGAACAATACGAAAATGAGCTCCTGATGAAGGTTCGCGAACTGGATGTCCGTTTGCCCGTTTTCACCGAAGATGAAAGCCGTAATATCGGCCGAAATATTATCCCCCCTGAATTATATACACAGATGCGAAACAGCCCGGCCATCTTCCTCGATATGGAACGCAGCCTGAGAGTGGATCGACTGGTAAAGGATTACGGTAAATATCCACCTGAGGACCTGATAAGTTGTATCAACAGAGTTTCAAAAAGAATCGGCGGCCAGAATGCCAGCCAGGCCATAAAGTGCGTGGAAAAAGGGGATTTTCACAAAGTTGCTGAAATTACCCTTCATTATTACGATAAAACATACCTCTTTGGTCTGAATAAAAGACAGCCAGGTAACGTTCACCGCGTTATGACACATACCCTTTCTGCAAGAGCTAATGCAGCCCTCGTTTTGGATTACTGCAAATCGGCCAGACTGATATAGGCAAAATTTGAACATTACAGACCCTTTCAGGGTTTATTATCATCAGGGAGCAGATTGAAAACACAGATGATGAGCTACCATAATACTATCGCCTGCTGAGTTTATTCCGGCCTGCTAAAGAGATGGAAACATGAAACCCGATTCGCCGGTACCCGGGTAGCAGATTGAAGCGTTTTTTTTCAGGCAAATAATTTGATCGCACACCCCGCAAATACTTTTCAGCCAGCACATAAACTCTTCCAATTATATGAACTATGGAAACACGAACAATTATCCAGACCATTGGTGGCATTGCCAAGCAGGAATCACTCTTTACCCTCACCAGCCACGTCATGGCCAACACTTTCGTCCTCGAGAATGAAGAACCATACCCGGGTTACCATGGCGAAAACCTGCCCACTGAACCTGTCCCGATATCAATATTCATGATAACCAGGGAAAAATATTCCCCTGAGCACATTTTCAGGATCAACCAAAGCATAAGAAAATATTTTGAGCATTATTTCGATGCCGTTCCGGGGGTTATCTGCATCCAAAATGAAGATCTGCATTGTATCCGGCTCCGTGGGTTGGAAAACTACGAGCTGGTTGAAGAACTGCAAAACTGCTTTTTCTCTGAAGGCGTAAAATTTATGAAGAAACGGACCGTCAGGGCCCGGGGGGTTATTCAACTGAAGAAACTCTTTAACATCGAAGAAGTGGATCCCGGCATTTACAAAGACCTCGACGATCCGTCTATGTTTTATATAACCCTGCCAAACCAGGTCAACTGGCAGAAATTTGTACAACTCACCCAGCGGGTCAGGAACAATATTGCCAAGGAACTGGTTAATTTTGATGCCGCGCTCGGTGCAATTTATGCCAAGGAAATTCTTGATGTAGCCAGGATATACACCAAAGATATAACCATTGAAAAGCTGCAGATCATAAAAGAATGGTACCACAAGGAAACCGCGAAACTGGAATAGGCTACTGCAGCTTAACCATCGACGGTGAAACAAGCCGGTACAGCTTATCTGAGCGCCGTATAACCTGGTCGACAGGTATGGAGCAGTGCTCTCCTTTCCTGGCGGTCTGAACGGTCTTATTATCTACTCTTATTTCTTTAACCACTGTCTGAACAACACCAGTTGTCGGTCCGGTTATCAGAATTTCGTCGCCGGTAGTCAGTTCTCCGGCTTCAACAATAAACTCGGCAATCTTTATCCTGTCGAAATAGTTATTTCCTTTCCCGGTATATATCTTGCGCTTAGTCGCTCTCGAACCATATACATTACTCCATTCTCCCAGTCGCTGACCCAGATAATACCCATCCCAGAAGCCGCGGTTAAACACAGTAGAAAGTCTTTCCTGCCAGTCCTCTATTCTGGGCCCGGTAAAATCGTTGTCGATAATAGCATGGATGGCCTCGTTGTAACATTCAGTTACAGTCTTCACATATTCAGGCGGCCGTGCCCGGCCTTCTATCTTCAGTACCCGCACGCCGGCATCCAGTATTTTGTTGAGGAAATGAATGGTAGAGAGATC
>DASQZK010000131.1:0-2603 GCA_035638735.1 Bacteroidales bacterium | reverse complement strand
CGGTTTAATCCTGCATTCTTTCATCATTTGGAAAAGCGACTCGGTCAATTACGGGACCTTGGTATCGAAGCCGATATCATCCTGTTTCATCCTTACGATCGCTGGGGTTACGCAAACATGGCAGATTCGACCGATGAGTTTTACTTAAAATATATTATTGCCAGGTTGTCGGCATATCATAACGTGTGGTGGTCGGCCGCCAATGAGTTCGACTTTATGCAGGGCAAGACGATGGGAGACTGGGACAGGATCTTCGAGATTCTTTACCGCGATGATCCCTACCATCATCTGCGATCGATACATAACGGGGCTGTGTTTTATGATCACACTAAACCCTGGATCACGCATTGCAGTATTCAAAGTACAGCTTTTGACAGTGCTCTTGTTTGGCGTGAACGATACAAAAAACCAATTATTTTTGATGAATGCCGTTACGAAGGGAACATCGACCAGGGCTGGGGCAACCTGACGCCGCAACAAATGACGGCCATGTTCTGGAAAAGTCTTATAACAGGGACTTATGCGGGTCATGGCGAAACCTATAAAGATCCGGACGATATTCTATGGTGGTCTAAAGGCGGGGTGTTGAAAGGAGAGAGTCCGGAGCGTATTGCCTTTTACAGAAAATATCTGGATGCCGGTCCTGAATGTGGTTTCCAGCCCTTCGACACGTATTCTGCCGGAAAATATGGTGAGCAATATATCTATTACTTCAACGAGGACTCACCCACCGGATGGACATTCGACCTTCCCGGAAAACGTTCTTACCGTGTAGAGCTGATTGATACGTGGAATATGACCTCTGATACGCTTGAAGGTGAATATTCAGGCCGGTTTACCATTGATTTACCTGGCAGGAAATACATGGCCGTGAAGATTCTGCGTAAGGATTTAATTTTCCCGGTGAAGCGTGTCGAATTCCAGCCGGAAGGGAATCTTTTTTACAAAGAAGCAAAGATTCATTTCGTTCATCCTTACCTGCCGGATGTTAGATATACCCTCGACAGGTCGGCGCCCGGGTTAAACTCCCTTAAATATTCAGGGCCCATTACCATTACAAAACGAACAACTATAAAGGCCACGGCCTTCAGTGGAAACCGTAAAGGAGAAACAACGGAGAGGGAATTTGTGCCGGCTGTATTGTTACCGGCTGTTCAACCGGAAGGACTTAAGCCGGGCATACATTACGAATATTATCGTGGAAACTGGGAGAAGCTCCCTGATTTTACAGAGCTGACCCCGGCAGCTTCCGGAACGACAAACAGTATTAATCTTGATATGGCGACAGACGATGATTACTTTGGTGTTGTTTACAGCGGATGGGTCAAGGTGCCTGAAAACCAGGTTTACACTTTCCGGGCCTGGTCTGATGACGGGTCGGCTATATACGTCGATGGCGAGCTTGTGACAGATAACGACGGTATACACGGGACCAGGTCTGCATCCGGACAGATAGGTTTGCAATCGGGATACCATACCATCGAGATACAATTCTTCGATAACTGGTATGACCAGGCTCTGCAGGTCTTCATTTCTTCACCAGATATGCCGGAGAGGAAGATTGGGGGTATGTTATACTACCGCTAAGGTGGTTGCAAAGCCGTACGTCCTAGGAAATAACCAATACTTTGGCTCCCCTGATTTTACTGTGTTTCATTTCCACCAGGGCCTTGTTGGCATCTTTGAGCGTGAACTCGCGGATTTCCGGGATAATGGGAACTTCAGCCGACAGGTCGAGGCATTCTTTAACATCCTGGCGTGCCACATTGGCCACACTTTTAATTTCTTTTTCCATCCACAGGTATTCATGGTAGTTGAGGTTCATAAGGTATTCTTTGTCAACATCTAATTTGCGGATGGCATTAATGACCAGTCTGCCGCCTGGCCTGAGGTTTTTAAGGGCTTCCACGTCGGGTTTCCATACAGGCGTGGTATCGATGATGGAATGTAATAATTCCGGGGTTTTATCTGTTGACTCGCCGGTCCAGTGTGCCCCCAGCTCTTCAGCAAATTCCCGTTCTTCCTTGCGGCGTGCGAAAACAAAAATTTTGGAATCGGGATAACGGTGACGGATCATGCTGATGACCAGGTGACCGGAGGCGCCAAAGCCGGTCAGCCCGATGTTCTGGTTATTTTCCGGTTTGGCCAGCCGAAGGGCCCGGTAGCCTACAGCGCCAGCGCATAACAGGGGTGCAGCCTGTGAGTCTTCAAACACCTCCGGAATGGGATAAGCATAATCTTCCGGCACAGTCATATACTCGGCGTAACCGCCGTCTGCATCCCTGCCGGTAGCCTTAAACGATTCGCAAAGATTTTCATTACCCGTTCGGCAATAGTCGCAGTGACCACATGAAGAGTAGATCCAGGCAACCCCGACACGTGCACCTTCTTTAAATTTGCCAGCTTTAGGCCCCATCCCGGCAACCCTGCCCACTACCTGGTGCCCGGGGATGACCGGCAGATTTGGTGGTGCAGTGCGACCTTCGATTTCATCCATTTCGGTGTGGCATACACCACTTACGGAAACCTTTATTAATATCTCATTCTCCTTTGGACTGGGATCAGGAACATCTTTATATTCCAACGGGGTATCATTTTTCCCG
>DASQZK010000130.1:0-8262 GCA_035638735.1 Bacteroidales bacterium | reverse complement strand
GTAACCGCCTGAGATCCCGAGTATGGCTATCATGATGATGATAACTGAAGCCCTGAAATCACGGAAAAGGAACAGGACCACCAGAAACACAAGCATACTTGCAACGATAAGGATGGTAAGCAGTTCTTTAAATGACTGCTGTTGCTGCTTGTAATCGCCACCATATTCGATATAATACCCACGGGGAAGAGACAGCTGTGTATTGATCTTCTTTTGAATGTCCCGCATGGCAGTACCCAGGTCAGTTCCGCTAAGTCTGGCAGACACAACGCCCATGTTCTGCAGGTTCTCCCTGTCTATTTCAGCACTACCCCTGTTAATGCGCACATCGGCTACTCTTTTTAACGGGATCAGGTCGCCGTTGCTAAGAAACAGCCTGGTATTCAAGAGTTGCTGCATATCAAAATCGGTACTATCGTGGAAGGCAAGTTGTATATCCGGCATATACTCCCCTTCTATCACCCGCCCGGCCACAAGACCTTCGGTCTCGAGCTGCAACTGATTCTGAATGTCGGCAGGACTGAGTCCATAACGGGCCATAACCTTATAGTCGGGAACAATATCGACCGACGGACCGGAGATGACTATGCCATCGAAAACATCGGCCGTTCCCCTGACACTTCTTACAATACCGGCTACTTTTTTTGCGTACGTATGAAGCTTGTTATTATCGTTCCCGAATATCTTGATTTCAACAGGCTGAACAGACGTCGTCAGATCACCCAGCATATCGGTAATAACCTGCCCGAAGTCGGTAGTCAGACCCGGGACCCTGGCATCTACCTGCGCCCTGATCTCTTCGATAACCTCCTCGGTAGTCTCTCCTTTTTTCCGGTTGATCTTAATAAGGTAATCTCCCCTGTTAGGCTCGGTGATGAAGAATCCCATCTGGGCACCCGTCCGGCGCGAGAATGCAACGACTTCGGGGGTATGATAAAGGATCTTGTCTACCTCCTGCAACATCTGATCGGTCCCCTCCAGCGAAGTCCCCGGGGGAGAATTGAAATCGAGCACAATACTCCCTTCGTCCATATACGGCAGAAAACCGGTTTCGAGCCGTGGATACACAAGTACAATAACTCCGGCCAGAGCCAGTACGATAGCTATGCTTATGTAAGGTTTATGGGTGAAAATGCCTACCCAGTCCTGCTTTTTGACACCATGAGCTTCTTTGGCCGTTTCGTTCTTACCGGCACTTCGTTTCCCCGACAACAGGAGGTAAACCACGGGGAGCCCTGTCCATGTCACCAGGAAGGACACTACCAGCGTGATGATCATGGTACGGGTCATTATGCCGAAATAGGCCCCGGCAACACCCGACATGAGTACAAAAGGCATAAAGATCACAATGGTACTGAGTGATGAACCGACCATGGCCGGGAACAGATACCTGATGGCCTTTCTGACCAGCTCACGGGGGGAACTTTGTGGATGCTCCTCGTGCGTACGATGGATCTGTTCAACAATGACCACCGCATCGTCAATGATAAGACCAATGGATGCAACAAGGGCACCCAGGGTCATAATATTGAACGTGTAGTTCAGGGCATAGAGCACAACTATGGTCAGTGCCAGTGTTATGGGTATGATAATCAGGAGTGCGGCTCCCGCCTTTAACGAACGAAGGAACAGCAAAGCTACCACTATGGCCAGTGCAAGTCCAATCCACAATGCATCTTTGACCGAATGAATAGAATTGTTAACAAACTCGGCCTGGACATAATACGGACTTATCGTGACACCCGGGGGTAAAACATTCCGGAGACCCGCCAGCTTTTTCTGTACCGAGTCGGTAGTGGTAATCAGGTTGGCACCGGGCTGCTTGACTATATTTATCAGTACACCTTCCTTACCATTGGCATTGATCTTGACATATTCAACAGCCTTCTCAATCTTTATTTCACTAATATCCTTTAAAAGAACAATCCGTTTTTCATCATTCCGTACCACGATATTTTCAACATCTGTCTTATGATGGAAGGATGCATCGGTGATACTTAGATACAGCCTGTTATAATCGTTAAAAAATCCATTTGACAGGATGATTCCGTTTTGGGACATAACCTTTTGAAGGTATGACGGGGTAATGCCCAGGCTGCTCATTTTCTGCCGGTCAAGGATAACGCGGAATTCCTTATCTTTCCCGCCCAGCACCTCAACCGCCGCTACACCTTCTACCTGCGACAGGTAAGGTTTGACCGTATACACAGCCAGTTTTTTAAGGCTGATAAGCGAATATCGGTCACTCTCAAGAGAGTAACCGATAACCGGCAAAATGGAGGGATTCATTTTCTCTACCGTGATCTGCAATCCGGCAGGAAGCTGGTTTCGGACCTGGTTAATGCGTGATTCAACCTGGAGTTGAGCCACATCAATATCGGTTTTCCAGGTCATGAAAGCCGAAATTTCGCAACTGCCGCGACTGGTAGTACTCCGTATCATTTTCAGGCCAGGTACACGCTTGACGGCATCTTCCAGTGGCCTGGTCACGGTAACCATCATCTGCTCTTCCGGCTGTAACTGTCCTTCGGCAATAATCTTGATCTTGGGAAACGTGATCTCGGGGAAAAGCGAAGTCTTCGTTTTTGAATAAAAATACCCGCCCCCGATTAATATCAGGACCAGGAGAAAACTGACCGGTTTCCGGAAACTGTGATAGAAATCTTTCATCGGGCAGAATCGGTTAGGGTTACCTGGAGTGTATCGGGAACGGCGTAATTACCATAAATAAGTATACGGTCTTTTTTACTGAATGCCGGACTGTCAATCTGGACTGTATCATGAGTTATGATGCCCGTTTTAACCGGCACTTTCACTGCTACGGAATCGTTGATCATTTTCATCACCCAGTATTCGGTCTCTGTCTCATTGGTCAACACTGCACTTTTTGGAAGCAGAGCGGCGTTGGTGCTGGTCACCATGGGAATGCTCACCTTTGCAATCAATCCTTCGGGATATCTACCGGGCTCTTTTACCGCAATCACCACTTTCTGTGTTTGATTGGACGGATCAACCACCGGGCTGATCCGGCTAACAGTACCGGTAACTTGAGACTCATCGGGAAAAACCATGCTCACGTTCATACCAACTTTGACCAGGCTGTTCCACTCATAGGGCAGGTCTAAAACAAAAACCAGGCTCGAGATCTCTTTCATGGTAAGAAGTTTTTCTCCCTGGGTAACAAAATCCCCCGCCTGGTGATAGGTTTCGGCTATATACCCTTCGGTATTGGACCGAAGGGTATCAACACCTTTGAAACCGAATGTATCATTTAATTCTCCCTTCTTCTCTTCGAGTGCCCTTGACTCGCGGGTTTGCAAAGTATAAAGAACCTCGCCGGGCCTGGTTTTCCGTCCCTGCTCGGCATAAGCGTGCACGACGTATCCAGCAACAGGTGAGCTTAAAACACTTGTTTTCAAATACCTGGCTGTAGCATTCAATTCAACATGATCACTAATCCTGTCATAAGTCACCTGTGTGGTTTTTACATTAGGATACGCCTGGAAACTGCTCTCGTCTTCACTTTTCTTGTGCATGCACGACGAAATCAGGATGGCCGATATGACAACTATAAATACGAATGGCTTTTTCATTTCAAAGCAGATTAATGAAGGCATAGCCCTTGAGTTAGTTTGCCAGATAATTCAATTCATTGATTATCATAAGTTGTTTTACCAGGTTTTTGGCCGATTCATTCCTGACATCAATATAATTCCTGATAATTAAAAAATATTGGCTAATATCAACCTGGCCGGAAGAAATAAGCCTTTTCTCAGCATCAATCAGCGACTCGTAGAAATCGATCTGGTTGTTTATCTCAACCGACTGCCCTTTTAGTTCAGTAAGCATTTGGTTATAGCGGTCCTGCTTAAGATCGTACTGCTTCCCGAACCAGCTTTCACGTTGCCTGTTGTTATCCTCAAGCAGCCCGATATTGGCATATTTTAATTCTTTTTGTTTACCGTCGTAGATAGGCACAGAAAGCTTCAGCCCTATTCCGGCACCAAAATTCTTATAGGGATTTAATATAAATGAAGACAGGTACCCGGCATCGGCATGGAGGCTGAGACTGGGCTGATAACTGATGTCTATTAACTGTAACTGATTTTTCAGGCGAAAGCTGTCCAGTGAAAACTGCCTGAAAAAGACCGATTCTGACCTGGGAGGGACAGGCGTCCTGTCCAGTCCGGGAGTCGTAATTTCAACAAATGTGGTGTCATTGATCCCTGCCAGGTACCTCAGCTGCATCAATGAATGCCGGTACTGTAAAAACGCATTGCTGACAGCCAGTTCCTGGCTTTTAACACTCGCCCGGAAAGTAAAATAATCTGTTTGCCTGTAAATGTTCGCCCGGGTTAAGGCTAAAAGGACACTATCCTCTGCCCTGAGTGACTCCAGGATATCGGAATTGTATTTCCATTGAAGAAGATCTCCCCAGGCTGTTAAATATTGTACGGTAATGTCTCGCTGCAAGCCCGCTTCAAAGACCCGGAGTTGATTCCCGGCCTGCTTTGCCTTAACGTCGTAAGAATTCAACCATGGTTTACGCTGTTCCCTGAAAAGGATCTCTTTATCAAAATTGACCAGTGTACTGACAACCTGTCCATTGGTGATCACGTCATCATAACCGTAGCCGTTAATTACCGGATCGTAAGCCATATCAGCAGAAAAACCAACCTGAGCCTTCAGCCCGGCAAGGAAGATGGCTTTGTTATTCCCGGAAATGCGAATGTTATTTCTGTATTCAACAAGGGATGGATTATTCTGAAGGGCCGAATCGATAAAGACATCGAGTGATGACTGTGCTGAAACTGCCAGGTTTGATAAGAAAAATAGGATGCTGAATGCTATGCTAAGTCCCCTCATTGTACATGGTTTTCACAAAGACTTCAAAAATAATGACAGATTCTGAAGAAAATTTGAATTTTTTCATTTATCCTCTACGGGGCCTTGTTTCTCTCCAACCTGCTTTCCTGATGATTTTATAAGTTTCGATTCAATATATCCTGCAAATTTTTCGGGTTGATTGGTGCCTATCAATACCGGCTTTTCCTGATCCCGTATCTTTAATTCGATAGCATACCTGCCGGCAATATTGTAAATGGTAGCATCGGGACTGAACTTGATCCCCCAGCCCAGGAATTTGTCTCTCACGGCACTGCAGCTTTCAATATTTTCAAGGGCATATTTGCCTCTGATAAGACCAATGCCGAATACATACCGGACATAGTGATCATCCACTTTTAGCGTGAGCCTGAAAAACAAAAGCAGAATAACAAGTATAATGGCTGATGTGATAAGCAGCAGAGGATTATCAGCCCTGGATGAGAAAACAACCGGGAAAATGACGACTATAGCAAAAATGAATATCCAGGCAATTTGTGTTTTTTTCATCTCTGGTTTTTTTATATTTACCTCGATCGTCGGATCCCGCGACAAATGTATGGTGTTAAAATATAACCATCCAATATTGCAGAATGTTTTCCCGGATCATTCGGAATTAACCATGAGTAATTCATTATCCAAAGGTAATAACAACTTCCGTTATCCTGTCGTGAAATGGTTTCAATATTATCGGTCCAACATAATGGAAATGTAAGGAGACTAGATGCCAAAGATTGATGAGTACTAATGGATGTCGAACAGACGAATGCTGACAGTGTCCAGTGTGGTATTGGTGAAGAGTCAATCATGATGTAGGGGAATAAACGTGAAGGTTAACACTCATACCGGCAATCTTCACTAACCGACCTCCTCCCGCTATTTATCGGGAGAGACACATATCGACAGAATGCTGAACCCCGGTGCTTCACAAGCCAGGGATCCATACCAATAGCGTTAGAGCGCGCCATAAAGATTGTGTAATATTTACACGATTACGTGTAATAATTACTCAATCACAGTTCTCATTCAATCAACGTTCTAAGAACCTGGGGCAAAAATAAAGACAAACCGGATTGAACGGTTCGACCCGGTGATAATATATTGAAGGGGGAATCAAAGGCGTTCACATTAATCCACAACATGTCGAAATAGGTACACAGTTATTTCTTCAGACCAGTTGTTTGTTAATTTCTTACACATGTCAGAACATTAATATGTATTATAACCTTTATATACCGAAGAATTTTCCGTAGTTACAAGGTATCCTGTATACGTCAGCTGACCGCCTGTTATACCGGTCAGTGTAGCCCGGGCATAGCCGTCGGCGCCTACCGACATATTTATATCGAAAGATCCCAGGGGAGACATCACGCTAAATGAGAGAAAGAAATTTTTCTTTTTCTGATCTGTATTTAGTTTATACCTGGAAATAGTTCCCTCGGTAGTTACACCGCCAACACCGTTATAGCCAATGCCTGTATTCCGTCCTATCTGGAGCACGGAGGTTGAATCTTTCACAGAGATAAAGTTCAGGCTTGACGTTACGGGCATTCTTTCGCCGAATTTATTTGCCAGGTAATCGGCTTCAAGAACAAAGTCCCGGCCTTCAAGCATCTGCTTTGTCTGTTCGAATTTAAGTTGAAGCGTGGAATCCCTAACCATCTTTTTGTGGTTGTCGTACACACTGGTATTATGTAACGGTTTGACGGCAAACGCCGACGTCCCAAAACCGGTCGCACATATCAGAATTGTCAGAAGTGATACTATGTTTTTCATGGCTTAAATATTTTAATTCATCCTATCTCAAATAGCATACCACAGCCCGGTAAAAAGCAAACCATCCGCCTGAATAACAGTATATTTAACGTTTTTTAAGACAGGGCCTGGAGCCGGATTAAAACATAAGGTCTGTTGATTTCGGCATTTGAGATAAATTTATTTTTTCCGATCTTTAAAAATTCAAATGGCAGACGATGCAGGCTATACCGGAAACCGAAATAAAATTCCTACAGGGTGTTGGCCCGAAACGGGCAGAGATTCTCAACAAAGAACCTGGCATATATACCTTCAGGGATCTTCTGTATTATTTTCCTTACCGATACATTGATCGTACGAAATTTTACCTGATCCGTGATCTTCACGGCGATTTGCCATATATCCAGTTAAAAGGCAGGATTGTCGGCTACGAAATGGCCGGAACAAAGCGCGGGCAGAAACGTCTTGTGGCTGAATTTTCGGATGGGACCGGTGTCATTGAGCTGCTATGGTTCCGTGGCCACAAATGGATTCCTGAAACCTATGACGCGGGGAAAGAATATATTGTTTTTGGCAAGCCTTCTGTATTTAATCACCAGATAAACCTGGTCCATCCCGATATAGACGATATAAGCAAAGCTGCCGAACTCACTTCGCGTCTTCAGCCCATGTACAACACTACGGAGAAAATGAAGAACAACTACCTGACCAGCAAGGCAATTCAGAAGATGGTAGGCAGCCTTCTCAAGCTCCTCGGGAAAAATATTGAAGAAACGTTACCTGCATGGCTGTTGAAAAAAGCCGGCCTGATACCGTTATGGGAAGCGCTTCAGAACATTCATTACCCTGACAACCCGGAGATACTAAAACGTGCTGAATTCAGACTCAAGTTTGAGGAGTTGTTTTTTATACAGCTTAACATTATACGAAGCAGGTCGATACGACACCATACCTGCCGCGGGTATATCTTCTCCACGGTGGGGCAACATTTCAACACATTTTACAGTAAGAATCTTCCGTTTGAGCTCACCGGTGCACAAAAACGGGTTCTCAGGGAGATAAGGCGCGACATAGGGTCGGGCAGGCAGATGAACCGCCTGCTACAGGGAGATGTGGGCAGCGGCAAAACGCTGGTTGCCCTCATGAGTATGCTAATCGCCATCGACAACGGGTATCAGTCCAGCCTTATGGCTCCAACTGAGATCCTGGCAACCCAGCATTACAACACGCTTAAGGAATTCCTCGACGGTATGGATGTGACCATCGAGTTACTCACCGGGTCGACCCGAAAAGCGGACCGTACGCGTATTCATCAGGCCCTGGAGGAAGGCAGCCTGGATATCCTTGTCGGCACCCATGCTCTTATCGAGGACAAGGTAAAATTCAAGCACCTGGGCCTGGTCATCGTAGACGAGCAGCACCGTTTCGGGGTAGCTCAACGTGCCAGGTTGTGGAAGAAAAGCGAACAGGTACCTCATGTACTTGTGATGACGGCCACACCTATTCCCCGCACGTTAGCGATGACGCTATACGGCGACCTGGATGTCTCGGTGATCGATGAGCTGCCACCCTGACGTATGCCGGTAAAAACCATTCATATCACCGACAGTAAACGGCTCAGGA
>DASQZK010000129.1:0-6539 GCA_035638735.1 Bacteroidales bacterium | reverse complement strand
TGATTTCCTATTTTGCTTCCGTATATGTCCGTATTATCACCGGGATGGAAACCCACGATTCGACTGCCGGCTTTAAATGTTATTCGCGCGAAGTACTGCAGACCATCGATCTCGACCGGATAAAATTTAAAGGATATGCTTTCCAGATCGAGATGAAATTCACCGCCTGGAAGTTCGGCTTTAATATTGTTGAAGTCCCCATCATCTTCACCGACCGGCGGGAAGGTTCTTCCAAAATGAGTGGTGGTATCGTGAACGAAGCAATCTGGGGAGTGATCAAAATGAAGCTGAACAGTTTCTTTCGTACCTATAAAAGAAAAGACCATGGCCGGATACCTGATAAAAAACGCAAGGATCATTAATGAGGGGCTTTCTTTCACAGGAAATGTCCTTATTAATAATGGACTAATCGAAAAGATCAGCCAGGATGACATTATGGTTCCCCGCGGGACTGAGATTGTCGATGCCCTCAACAAGTGGCTTTTGCCCGGTATCATCGACGACCAGGTACATTTCCGCGAGCCGGGACTCACCTATAAGGCCGATATCGCAACCGAATCGGCAGCTGCTGTAGCCGGTGGGGTAACCTCCTTTATGGAGATGCCTAATACAAGGCCTCAGACTATAACCATCGATGAGCTAAAAAAGAAGTATGACCTGGGCGCAGCCAAATCCAAAGCAAATTACGCCTTCTACCTTGGCGCCACCAACGACAATCTGAACGAAATTAAAAAAGTCGATCCGGCAAAAACGTGCGGGATAAAGATCTTCATGGGATCATCAACCGGCAACATGCTGGTCGATGACCTGAAAAGCCTTGAAGGTATTTTCGCCGAATCGCCGGTCCTGATCGCCACACATTGTGAAGATGAAACCACCATAAGGAAGAATACGCAGTTATACCGCGAAAAATTTGGTGAGAACATCCCCATGAAGATGCACCCGCTTATCCGGAGTGCCGAGGCCTGTTATAAGTCATCGTCCCTGGCCGTGGAACTGGCTGAGAAATACCAGTCCCGACTTCATATTCTTCATATTTCCACAGCCCGCGAACTGGATCTTTTCCGTAATGATATCCCTTCGGGGGAAAAGAAAATCACGTCGGAAGTCTGTGTGCATCATCTCTGGTTCAACGATACGTATTACGACAGTAAGGGTGCCTTTATTAAATGGAACCCCGCCGTTAAGACAGAAGCTGACAGAACAACCCTTTTCCAGGGGTTACTCGATAACAAGCTTGATGTAATTGCCACCGACCATGCCCCACATACCCTTGACGAGAAGAAGAATCCTTACCTGCAGGCTCCCTCCGGCGGACCCATGGTACAACACAGTCTTGTGGCCATGCTGGAATTTGCAAGAAAAGGAAAGATCAGCCCGGAACAAGTGGTTCGGAAAATGTGTCACGCACCCGCCGATATATATAAAGTAAAGAAACGGGGATATATCAGGGAAGGCTATTTTGCCGACCTGGTCATTGTCGACCCGGCTTCGGAATGGACAATCGATTCATCCAGTCTCCTCTATAAATGTGGCTGGTCACCACTTGAAGGTGAGACCATGCATCACAGGGTGACCCATACCTTTGTTAATGGTCTGCCGGCCTTTACCGACGGACACCTGAACGAAGGCATTTACGCATTGCCCCTCGAATTCGACCGGTAGTGAGTCTGCCTGTTTTTGATGCAGACTTCTTCGCTTCAGGCGGATACACCATTATCTGCCGTATGATATTTATATCATCATTTTTATAACTATAAAAATCGATTCCCTCAGCCAGGTAAAAATAACCGTACATGCTCTCCTGGTCACTAATTTGAGAAGGATTTCCGTAAGCCTCCTTTACGTCGTCAAAACGGCAGGTTAGTTTCAAACTCTTTGTAGTATACCCTCTGTAGGGAATAACCAAAGCAAGACCCTGCAGGGTATCGGAGTCTGTAATCTTTTCGGTGGAACAGGTAAACAACCCGACAACACCTTCCGTGTAATTATATACCTGATTCAGATAGACATCATACTCAGGTACGTAGTCTGAATAATACACGGTATCAGCAGAAGGATAAACCGAGTGAAATGTATTCCAGTTATCTTCAAGCAGTGTCAAACCTTTGATACCCCTTCCTTCATAAATAGTTTTTAGCACTTCCTGTACCTTAATACTGACCATGGCAGATGCCGTGTCCTTACCATCAGGCCCAGAAGCGGTAAGTATTACTTTGAAATTCCCGGGAGACGTGTATCGGTGATATATGTTTTTGTCATAAGAAGTCTTACGATCGCCGAAATCCCATTGGTAACCCGAAGCATTTACCGATTGATTTTCAAAATAAACGGAATCGTTCATATATGATACAGGATTCGATACGGTAAAATCGGCTACCACTTTAACACTATCACTTTCTTTTTTACAACCAGCTGAACATATCAACAGTATTAGCCCTAATTGAAGTAACTCCTTATTCATTGCTCTGTCGTTTTTAAAATACATTAAATTTTCTGTCTGCTTCTTTATTCGGGAGACCCGGGTATTGCAATATCATCCATATCAATCCGGGTTATTATTTAACTCTTCAAGGAGGAAAGCGCTCCCGGCCATCTGCCTTAAATTATGAAATGTACTTTTCTTGTTGGGAAGGTAGATATCGATTTCAGTCACCAGGTTTTCATCAATATCTTTATAGGCGTAAAAGTCGATGCCTTTTCCTGGGTATGTATAGCCGTTATAATTTCCTGAATTTTCGATACTTTCGGGGTTTCCGTAGGCATATTTAACGGCCCCCAGACTGCTGCCAATAGTTATGGACTTACCTGTAAAACCTGCATAAGGTGGCAGGAGGAAAAAGGCAAGCAGGGGATCGGTATCGGATAAGGTGTCTTCTCCTGAATAGAAGACGCCAATAACACCTTTCTTTGTATAGTAAACCTGGTTGATATAAACGTTATTATCGGCAAGGAAAAATGAATGGTACAAGGTATCCTGTACCGGGAATGAATCTTTTACGGTTTTCCATGTGTCATCTGCCAGGTTCAGTCCGCTGATGCCGGTTCCTTCAAATATGGTAACCAACTCTTCCGGTACCCGGACATCGACATATCGGACGGCCGTATCGGAGCCTGAAGAAGCGACAGCTTTGAGAACGACTTCGGTAATCCCCGGTGTCTGGTATTTATGCACCGGGTCCTTGTCAACAGACATACTACCGTCTCCAAAGTCCCATTCGTAATTATTCGCATTTTTCGACTGGTTAGTGAAACGAACCTCATCGTTAACCTGCGGGTCCATCGGGTTTACCTGGAAAGCAGCTTCAGGCTTTTTTTCATCTTTTTTACAACCATTCATCAGTACCAAATAAGGCAACAGGAGAAGGGTGAGTCTGAATGTTTTCATCGCGTCAGTTTAAGTTTTTATGATGTGTGTAGTCTTCCGGGCTTCGTTCTGGATCTGCCGGTTCGGCTGTAAGCATCGGTAGCTTAAAGCCTTATTGCATAATTAATACTTGAAATTACTATTATTCATGAGAATAAAAAAAGATCTTTTCATGTTTCAGTCCCTTTTTTTACATCCCTGTCCAAACCAAAACACCTGTTTCGTGTTTTTTTATTTTACATCTTTATAATATTTACCTCAAAAAACTTTCAAAATTTAAGCAAATCAAATATTCTGGTTATTTTTGACCCCATAACCCTAAAGTCAGATTAGAGTATGCTAACTGTTGAGAAGATAGGCGGCACGTCGATGTCGAAATTCGATGAAGTCCTCAAAAATATTATCATCGGGCAAAGAAAGGCTGGAGACTATTATAACCGTATTTTTGTCGTTTCCGCCTACAATAACGTGACAAACTGGCTGCTCGAACACAAGAAAACCGGTGAGCCGGGTATTTATTCGAAGTTTGAGCAGAACAGGGATTATACTACCGCTCTCGACGAATTGCTCAGGAAGCTGATCGCCCTGAACCGGAAATTTGCACAGGCAGGGTTAAGTCAGTTCGAAGCCGACGAGTTTATTACAACGCGCATAAGCGAAGCCGGTAATTATCTCAAGAGCCTGGCCGATGTATTAGGTACAGGCTATGTCAACCGGCAGAACATTCTCCTGGCGGCCAGGGAAATTCTGTCGTCCATCGGTGAGGCCCATTCAGCCTTCAACTCGGTCAATATGATGCTCAACCATGGCATACATACCAGGTTTATTGACTTATGTGGTTTCAACGATGCCGAATATCTCACCATCGACGAACGGATAAGGAATGCTTTCCGGGGAATAGACTTTTCCACTACCCTGCCTGTTGCCACCGGTTACACCAAGGGAACAGAAGGTATCATGCGTGAGTTTGACCGGGGCTATTCGGAGGTGACTTTCAGCAAGATTGCCGTTGAGGTGAAAGCCGAGGAGGCGGTTATTCATAAGGAATTCCATTTGTCCAGTGCCGACCCGAATATTGTTGGCATTGAGAAATCGGTGCCGGTAGGGTTTACAAATTTCAATGTCGCCGACCAACTTGCCGATGTGGGCATGGAGGCTATTCATCCCAAGGCTTCAAAACCATTGGAACTGGCAGGTATCAATATCAGGCTCAAAAACACCTTCGAACCGGAACACCCAGGCACGCTCATCTCCAAGGATTATATTGATAAAGATCCGCGGGTGGAGATCATTACCGGTTCCGACAAGGTAGTCGCCATCGAGGTACACGATCCCCTGATGGTAGGCAGTGTCGGATTTGACCGGGGTATTATGGACATTTTTGAAAAACATAATGTGAGTTATATCCTGAAGGCCACCAATGCCAATTCCATCACGCAGGTAATCTGGGAACATGACCTGCGAGACGCTTTCGTGGATGAATTAAAATCTTTGTATCACAAGGTCAGTGTTGTCCCCTGCAGCCTGGTCTGTGCCCTGGGGACTAACGTTACCCGTCCCGGGGTGATCGCAAAAGCCACCACAGCGCTTGCAGAACGGTGCATCAATATCTCAGCCCTTTCGCAGTCGCTCAGCCAGGTCAATATACAGTTTGTGCTGCCACGCGAAAGTTACCGTGATGCGGTTATTGCGCTGAACGATGCATTATGCTACAGGAAAGGGCGTCGCCAGGGATAGAATTATCCGTTGGTAACCGGGTTGATCCGGCTCAGTAATGGCCTGCGGGCAGTAGCTTTGTCTTCTTTAGGGCCCGTAGATCAGCTTCCTGTTGTGACTGATTCCGAAGTAACCACAGCCCCGGTTCTCAATAAATCCGAACGGGTATCCATCCGGCGATCCCGATTGGAGGAAACACCTGGTAAAGGAAACGTTACCTTTCCCCTACCTGATGGTTATCTTCCTGACGCGGTGATTATACCACTCGGTAACATAGAGTTTTCCCGCAAGCGTATCGTAAAGAAGACCTACCGGCCCATTGAACCGTGCATTTTCGGCTGACCCGTCCATATACCCGGCGATACTGTCGCCGGCCAGTGTAGTTACATTTCCGGCCGGATCGATTTCCCTGATCACATTATTAAAACCATCGGCAACAAACACGTTACTGTCGTTATCGGCAGCCGTAGAAAACGGTGTGTTAAACATGGCTGAAGACCCCTGTCCGTCAGCATACCCCTGGGTACTCCCAGCCAAAGTCGACACGGTGCCCGATGAGGATATTTTTCTTACCCTGAAAGCCCCTAAGCCGGCAACATAAATGTTTCCGGCTGCGTCTTGGCACAATCCGGCCGGCAATGTGAACTGGCAAGTTTGCCTTGTTCCGTCATTTGTTCCGGCGGTTCCGGTACCTGCCCATGTTGAAACCACGCCCTGAGGGGTGATGCGGCGAATCACATTATTCAGGAAATCCGAAACCAGCAGATCACCCTCATCTGTGACAACGATACCGGCCGGACCACTAAAGCGGGCTGCACTGCCCGTACCATCGGCAAAACCGGCAAGGGTATTTCCGGCAAGGGTCGTTACCATCCTGTCAGGCGTAATTTTCCTGATGGCATTATTCCCAAAATCCGCAACATACATGGTTCCTTCTGAACTAACCGCCAGGGCCACCGGCTGATTGAACCGGGCCTGATCGCCCTGCCCGTCGCTGAAACCGGCCGTTCCGTCCCCTGCAACCGTTGTTACGTTGCCTTCAGTAGAAATTTTCCTCACTGCGTGGTTCATCTGATCGGCAACATATATATTCCCCATGTTGTCTATCGCAAGTGCCCTGGGAGTATTGAACCTTGCTTCAAACAAACTCCCGTCCTGAAAACCGATAAGACCGCTACCCGCGAAAGAACCTACGTAAATCGTGGGTATATAGGAGAAGTAGGGGCCGGTGGTACTCTTTCCTCTTACATCCACCTTAATATAGCCCGATTTAAGGCCTTGCGGTATTACAGCTTCCAGGGAAGAGGAGTCGGACTTATAAACGGGGATCTTCATTGTGCCAATCCACACAACATTATCATTGACAGCAGGACTGAAGTTACTGCCATAAATATATACTGAAGACCCCGCATTCCCTCGTTCCGGATAAACGGAAGATATTACCGGGGCGTGCGGA
>DASQZK010000128.1:0-3223 GCA_035638735.1 Bacteroidales bacterium | reverse complement strand
GACGTTGTTCCGTCGGATTTTCTTCCGTTTCTTTTTTGTCCAGGCCGGTATCTTCAGTGTTTTCTTCCGACGGCTCATTTTTCTTAGCGTAATCGAAGGGGATGAGAAAAGCCACATTCAGAGTTTTTCCCTTGTAGTATGGCAGATTTCGGGCATACTCTTCCATTAAAAATGGAGGAATGGTATCTTCCGGGGCAATAGCTAACGTGTCGACCGCCCGGATGGTATCTAAGGTGCTTACCCTCTCATTTTGAATAAATCCGGGTTTTGGAATTCGAATGATCTGCCCTGCTTTAAGACCACCCCATTGTAATTCCGGGTTGTATTTTTTGATATCATTCTCGCTTACATCATAGTGTCGTGAGAGACTGTAGAGGGTGTCTCTTCGCCGGACTTTATGCTGTATGAAATTTTCATCACGGTAAACCGAACTGGACCGGGGGATCAGGATAACCTGTCCAATAGACAGGTTGGTGTAATCGAGGTCCGGATTTGCTTTCCGTATCTCCTGAACGGGAATATTGTACAAGCGGGAAAGCGCCGTAATATTCTCCCCTGCCTTCAGACTGTGATAGATGAATTTTGTTGTGTCCTTTTTCTCTACAACCGGACTGGGACGCGATGGCACCTCTTCAGGAATTTTAAGCATCTGGCCGACCTGCAAACCGGAATACACACCCGGGTTTTCGATGGCGATGTCCTTTTCCGATACATTATAAGCCTTACTGATAGAGAATAACGTCTGCCCTGGCTTGACGATATGGATGTAGTAAACTTTCCCTTCAATGATGACTTTATTATCCGATTTTTTTACCGTCACCGGTTCCTGGGCATGCAGTACACCCGGGGACAGAGCCAGTAAAAAAAAGATCGTCAGGGTATGGATCTTCTTGAAGACATTCATACAATTAGCTTTTCTATGAGGATTATAATGCTTAAATACTGCTGCCCCGCCTCTTGTGGCCGTCCGGATGGCCACGGAAAAACCGTCACCCGGAATCTCAGGAGTGAGGATGCAGAGACGTGGCAACCGAAACTTATTTCGCAGGATAAATAAACTATTTTTTATCCGAAATATTACACTTTTTTCAAATATTCAGATATATTTGAAAAAATCCTCTCTTCAACATTTACCGCTTCAGCTCTCCGGAATGACTCGCCCGTAATCTTTTCAAACAATTCGATATAGCGTTCCGAGACCAGGTTCACAAAATCATCGGGCATTTCAGGCATCTTCTGGCCTGTCTGCCCCTGGAAGCCTCTTTCAATAAGCCATTGCCTCACAAATTCCTTTGAAAGCTGACGCTGGGGTTCACTCCGGGCCTGTCTTTCTTCGTAGCCGTCGGCATAGAAATACCTCGACGAATCGGGGGTATGAATCTCATCGATAAGAATAATCCTGTCACCGGTTTTCCCAAATTCGTACTTGGTGTCCACCAGTATCAGTCCTTTTTCGGCAGCCATTTCGGTTCCTTTTTTAAACAACTTATGGGTATACTCTTTCAAAACAGCATACTCGGTCTCAGACACCAGACCCTGGTCAATGATCTCCTGCCTGGAGATATCGAGGTCATGACCTTCATCAGCCTTTGTAGTGGGTGTAATGAGAGGTTCGGGGAGTCTGTCATGTTCTTTCAGACCTTCGGGGAGAGTTTCGCCGCAAAGCTCGCGTTTACCTGCCTTATATTCACGCCATGCGTGACCGGTAAGATAAGCCCTGATGACCATTTCAACCTTGAACGGCTCGGCGTAATGACCAACGGTAACCATAGGATCGGGGCTATCCATCTTCCAGTTGGGTACAATGTCGGCGGTAGCGTCGAGAAAACGTGTTGCGATCTGGTTAAGAACCTGGCCTTTAAACGGGATACCTTTAGGGAGCACCACGTCAAAAGCTGAAATCCTGTCGCTCACCACCATGACGAGATATTTGCCGTTAATATTGTATACGTCTCTTACCTTTCCTTTATAGAGACTTTTTTGTCCGGGAAAGTCAAACGATGTACTGATAATTGCCTGATTCATGAATGAAATTTTAAAATGTTTATAACTCTTCTGTTTCGCCGTAGCTACGGTATGCTTCTACGATCTGTTTTACAAGCCGGTGGCGGACAATATCCCTTTCATCGAAATTGATAACAGAGATACCCCTGATACCGGCAAGGACTTTTTCGGCCAGGATAAGGCCTGACTCATATTTCCTGGGAAGGTCAATCTGTGTGACGTCACCTGTAACAATAAACTTGGCATTCTTGCCCATCCTGGTCAGGAACATTTTTAACTGGTTCCCGGTAGCATTTTGTGCTTCATCAAGGATTACGAAAGCATTATCGAGGGTGCGTCCACGCATGTATGCCAGCGGTGCAATCTGTATAATCCCTTCTTCGGTAAAAGACTTCAGTTTTTTAGACGGGATCATATCGTTCAGGGCATCATACAGGGGTTGGAGGTAGGGGTCGAGTTTATCTTTAAGATCACCGGGAAGGAATCCGAGTCGTTCTCCGGCTTCAACGGCGGGTCGCGTAAGGATGATCTTCCGCACTTCCCTGAGCTTCAGCGCCCTCACGGCAAGGGCAATAGCTGTGTAGGTTTTCCCTGTACCGGCCGGACCAATGGCCAGGAGAAGGTCGTTCTTCATGCACTCTTCAACCAGCTTTTTCTGGTTCACCGTTTGCGCACGGATGGGCTTCCCGCCCTCACCATACAACAGGATACCGGTATCTCCAGGCTTATTACCGGCAACCACCAGGGTATCATCGGCCATCAGATCGTCAATATCCTCGGGCGAAATATCGGAGAAACGGTTAATGGTGGTGATCATCTGGTCAACCTTCTCTTCAAAGCGCTGTATTTCTGACTGTTCACCACTTATCATGATCTCATTACCACGCGAAACTATCCGCAATTTTGGGAAATGTTGTCTCAATCGTTCGAACCGGTTGTTATTCACACCAAAAAAATCGATCGGGTCTATACCTTCTAAATATATGGTCTTTTCAATCATAAAATTGAATAATAATCATTACTTTTGAAACCATACAAAATAAGTCTATTTTTTTAAGATTTCAATACATAATCATTACTTAGTTTGTGCCAGAAATGCCTGTAATTACGCTTACATCCGATTGGAACGACATGGATTTTTATGCTGCTGCAATCAAAGGCCGGATACACAAATTAAGTCCTTCCGCAACCGTTGTGGATATCAGCCACAACATCAAAC
>DASQZK010000127.1:0-6341 GCA_035638735.1 Bacteroidales bacterium | reverse complement strand
CGCAGGCTTTTGCACAGCGCCAGGTCACTGGTACAGTAACAGATGCCTCCTCGGGGGATCCTCTAATAGGGGCTACTATTCAAATTAAGGGTACCACCAGGGGAACAGTAACAGATATGAGTGGTAAATACACCATTGATGTTGATGGTCCTGGAGATGTGCTTATTTTTTCTTATGTAGGATATGATTCAAAGGAAGAAACTGTAGGCGACCGTACAGCCATCGACATGACACTGTCGGAAGCGGCCACGCAACTTCAGGATGTGGTTGTTATCGGATATGGTACGGTTAAAAAGAATGACCTTACCGGTTCGGTGGCCGTGGTAACCTCTGAAGACCTTAACCGCACGCCTGCAGCCACATTTTCGAAGGCACTCCAGGGAAGGGCTTCGGGTGTTATGGTATCGAACACTTCCGGGCGCCCGGGTTCAGGTGTTTCCATTAATGTGAGGGGGATTGGATCCATTTCGCGTGATGCCAGCCCGATATATGTTATCGATGGGGTAATCACGGGCAACCTGAATGCCATCAACCCATCGGATATCGAAAGTCTCCAGGTTCTTAAGGATGCATCGGCGACGGCAATTTATGGTGCCGACGGTGCCAATGGTGTTGTAATTATTACCACCAAGCGGGGACAATCAGGGAAGACAAGGGTTCATTACGATAATTACTTCTCGATAAATATGGCCCCCAAGAAGTTTGACCTGATGAATGCCGATCAGTATGCCAACTTTTATAATACTTTGTATGCGCAGGATTCAACGATTGATAATCCATACATCCCTTACACCGATGATTTCAGGCAGGCCTATTACGGCGACGGCTGGCAGACCGGCTCCGACTGGCAGGATCTGATCACCCGGAGAGGAAGTGCACAGAACCATTACCTTCGTGTTTCCGGTGGCGGTGACAACAGTAATTTCAGCATCTCTGCCAACTACAACGATCAAACCGGTATCATCCTGAAGACCGATGCTAAACGTTACAACATAAGGGCTAACTCCGATTTCACTATCGGTGATCACCTCAAAGTTGGTGAAACGTTTAATGTCAGCCGCCAGATTGTCCAGGATGGTGACGGAAATTACTCTGCTGCAAACATTGCATCACCACTCATGAAAGTGTACGATGCTAACAACTACGGCGGATTTGCAGGTCCCCAGCAGGAATTCTGGTACGACCAGAACAAAAACGGTATCCAGGACTCTACCGAGTTATACCCGTCAACAGGATACAGCGACAGGGATAACCCGCTGGCTCAGGCAAGTTATCGAGACAATTATTCTTATAATAATAGTGTAATGGTGAACCTGTATGCGGAATACAAACCGGTAAAATGGCTGACATACCGTATTTCACCTTCAATTGAGATGAATCACAACCGGAGTTATAACTGGCTTCCCCGTTACGACGAAGGTGTTCGAAGTAATACAAGGGCTTCATTAGACGAGGGCTACAGCGAATTTCTGGGAATTATGCTTGAAAACCAGCTGACCTTTAACAAGACCTTCGGTGATCATGAGATTACAGCCACTGCCGTTTACCAGGTCAGGAAGAACGACGGACGCAGTATTGGCGGCGTTGGACGCGGCTATGCTTATCCGAATCTCAGGGTTCTGTCTCAATCCAGTAACACCGATATCGGCGACCGGTCCTTAACCGGTGGTGCTTTTGCCCCATTCCGCCAGTTATCGTACCTGGGAAGAATTATTTATGGTTACAAGAACAAGATTCTGTTCACCGGTTCTCTCCGTCGCGATGGTGTTTCACGGTTTGGGCCAAGCAATCATTGGGGTACCTTCCCTTCCGCATCACTTGCCTATAAAATCAGCGAAGATTTCCTCCAGAATGTAGACCAGATTAATATGTTGAAACTCAGGGTTGGTTGGGGTAGCACCGGTAACTCGGCTATCGGAAGCTTCCTGTATGATGACTTCCTTACCAATACCGACCAGTTTTCACCTGTATTCGGCCGCAACCAGTCCTTGGCACCAGGTACCTATATCTTCTATTCATTTGCTAACCCACTAATAAAATGGGAAGCAGCCAAGATGTGGAACTTCGGTATGGACCTTAATGCTTTGAATAATAAAGTACAGCTGACGGCAGAATACTACATCAAAAACCAGTATGACCTGCTTGTACAGGTTCCTGTATCAGATGTCTTTGGTCGTTCTGGCGACGGATCGCAGCCCTGGGCTAATTCAGGCCAGATCCAAAACCGAGGTTTCGAATTTACCGGTACCTGGAAAGACTACAGCGGCGCCTTCCAGTATTCGGTTTCGGCCAACCTGACTACTATGAAGAACGATGTTAAGTACCTGCCTAACCCACCGATTTATGATGACGCGGGAAGAAATATTACAGTGGTTGGAAATACCATTGGTAGTCTTTATGGTAGGGTAGCCGACAGAATTCTGCAGAAATCTGATTTTCAACAGGATGAAAACGGTAATCTGCTCACCGATGATGGCGGATACTATATTCTTAATGGACCGAAGCAGGAACTGGGCACGGCTCCCGGTGATATCAAGTTCAAGGATCTTAACCACGATGGTGTGATCAATGATGAAGACCGTACCATTATTGGAAAAGCTCTTCCTGATTTCGTATATGGTTTAAATTTCGAATGTAACTATAAGAACTTCGACTTTTCACTGTTCCTCAGCGGAATGCAGAACTTCCAGGTTTTCAACCTTCAGAAAGTAGGCCTCGCCTCCTTCACAAGACAGGACATCGGGAACAATAAGCTCCTTGAATTTGCCGATAATTATTATACTCAGGACAATCCGACCACCGATTATATCAGGGCCGACCTGAACGACGAAAACCAGAACAGCCTTGAATCAACCTGGTGGATAGAAAACGGATCTTTCCTCAGGGTTAAGGATATTCAGCTTGGCTACTCTCTTCCCGAGAGTGTTCTTAATTCAATCGGGATTTCGAGGTTAAGGGTATATGGTAGTGCAGAGAACCCGTTCATCCTTACCAAGTATACCGGCAGGGATCCTGAGAATGGTGCTTTCGGTGCGGCTACCAACTCTGGTACCGATACCGGCGGATATCCTAATCCAAAGGTATTTACCTTAGGTTTACAGGTTGATTTTTAATTCTAAATTATAGTAGCGATGAAAAAATTCTTAATAAAATATATCCCGGTTTTCCTGGTCCTTAGCATGCTGAGTTCATCCTGTTCAGAGGATTTTCTCAATGTAAGTGACCCGAACCGGCTTGCAGTAACCTCATTTTACCAATCGCCCGACGATGCCCTGTATGCTGTGAACACTGCATATAACGGGCTACAGTTCGGAGGCATGTTTGGTATGGATTATTTCTTTCTCTTCAACTCTTTTAGTGACAGGATTCTGTTTGAGACCACCGGTATGGATAACTTTATCATCGGGTCTAATGACGGTCGTGTCGGTTCAATGTACCAGGCCTTGTATGTTGGCCTTTACCGTTGCAGCCGGATCATTATGGAATTGAATTCGACCAGTATTCCCAATCTGGATGAAAACCTGAAAGCCAATTACATTGCCCAGCTCAAAGGGCTGAGAGCCATGTACTATTTTTACCTGGTGACCATCTTTGACCGTCCTGTCTTTTACGATGAAAATTCGCTTCCCGAAGATCCGGCAACGAGATTTAGAAATGCCGACCAGATCATGTTCTGGGACAAGATAGTCCAGGATTGTACCGATGCCATGGACGTTCTTCCTGCTTCCTGGGATGATGCCAACCTTGGGCGTATCACCAGTGGTGCCGTTAAATCACTCCTTGGCAAAGCTATGCTCTACAAGCATTATTATTACCATGAACGCTTTGGTACAGGAGGGTCTGATGAAGATATCAAGGACCTTAATATGGCCAGGGACATGTTCAACGAAGTTATGAGCAGCGGAACCTACCAACTCATTGAGCCCATGGCACCCAAATCAAGGGAAGATTATATTAATGCATTTCTTTGTAACTTCTCATACATCGATCTTCCGGCAGGCGATAATCTTTACCCTTCTGAAAACAATGCCGAGGCCGTATGGCAGGTCCAGTATTCTGATTCCAGGATCCAAGATGGCTGGCTTCCCGGATGGCAATGGACCGGACAACTTGATTTTCACTATTTCTCCGCTCATCCGTCGAGTTTCAGAAATCACGAGATTCATCCCGATATGTGGTATCAGTGGGAAACGGCCGGTGCACCGGCAGGATTCGACAGAGATCCCCGGGCTTATGCTACCTGTTATCTCGACGGCGATCCGCTCGATTTCCGTGAAGGTCATTTATATTATAATGTCCCCTACGTGAGTGGTACGAATAACAAGAAGATCGGGGCAAACCGGGGACTCGATCATCCTGGACAACCTTCTGTGGGTTTCGGGCTCAAAAAATACTACTACCCGACGTATGATGAAAAAGATTCACCAAATAACGCTCCTTTCAACATTACGTTAATCCGTTATTCAGACGTATTGTTGATGTATGCAGAAGTACAGTTCCTGATTGGTGATGACGGAACCGGCCTGACCGCACTTAACAAGGTGAGGGAGAGAGCCGGAATGCCCGATATTGCAGCACTTACAAGGGAGTCCATTATGCATGAAAGAGATGTTGAATTAGCTACCGAAGGATTCCGGTTTTTTGACCTGGTAAGATGGAGTTTCGATCCTGCCTGGAATATTGACTGGTTCCAGATCTTTAAAAAATCAGTGTTTACAGTTGGTAAAAATGAATTTCTGCCTATTCCTGTTAGTGAAATAAATCTAAACCAGGGAATGCTTAAGCAGAATCCCGGTTGGTAATTCGACATTAAAAATTTGAAATTTTTTGCACTATGAGAAATAAAACTATTAATGCCCTTATCGCGATCGCAGTGAGCTCCATGGTACTATTCTCATGTACCAAGGAGCCGCCGATTGAGCCTAATGCCCATTTTTCAACCAAACTGGTTGATAATACAGCGTATGCAGGCGAGACCTTCTATCTCTACTTAACGAACACCCAGGGGGAGTTCTATACTCTTTTCACAGGGCTCACTGAAGCCACAACCTACGACCCGAATGATCCGACCCGGATTGGGACTTCCATTCCCAGTTCAACCGATTCATTTGCAGTGACCGTGTATAATAGTGGTGGGACTTATCCTATGACACTCGTTGCCTCGAGTTCAGGTAACTGGGCCGAGGATTTTAAAACCGACGTGTATACCATGGATCTTAAGGTGGATGACAGGAGATCGGCCTTCACCTCTTTTTCCATTAATAAGGTGGAAGGGGTGTTCGTTCCCGACGGTAACATGATTCTCTTCTATGCTACCAAAGGTACAGATCTGAGTAACCTAAAACCCAAATGGCTGACCGCTTCGGCCAACGCCAAGGTTTATGTTAACGGTGAACTCCAGGATCCCGGGCGTACCGTTCAAAATTTCAATCCCGACGATCCTAATGCCAATGAAAGTAAGACCATTGACTATACCGTTGAAGCTCCTTCAGGAGAAACGACCGTATATCATGTGAAATACGTTTTTAACGAACCTTCACCTGATACAAGCCTGTTCTCTCTTGAATCGGATATTGGGGCCCGGTTCAATATCAGTATTGACAATGGTACGGTAGAAATGCTTTACTATTCCAATACCGATCCGGCCAGCTTTAAACTGCAGGCTACGGCAGGGGTAAATGCAACTGTTAAAGTAGGTAATGTTGAAATACAGGACCGGGCGAATACAGTTAACCTCGTGGCAAATCCAACCATAAAAGTCATTGCAGAAAATGGCACGGAAAAGGATTATGCGGTTACCCTTACGGTTATCGATGTCTTTACAAGTTTTAAATTTACCCAGATTGAAGATGACCTGGGTATACTGAACGATTTGTTCCCCGTACCCAATGCTACAATCGATGTTACTGCCAAGACGATTAATATCGATGTTTTCGGTTATTCTACAAGCACCAACAATAAGCTTGTCGCAACATTTGAAGGTATTGATCATCAAACCGTTAAGGTTGGCGAGAACAATACCACACTGGTAAGTGGAACAACCGTTTATACTTATGATACCAATCCGGTTGAAGTAAAACTGTACGACGGTACCAGGTTGTTGGATACGTATACCCTGACTATTGGCGGGGGTAAATAATTCAACAGTTTTATAAGATTTTTTGAAACCCTTCCTGCTTTGGTGCAGGGAGGGTTTTTTAGCATAATGTTGTCGGCATCATGCTGAAGTCATGATGCTATCGATAGAAGAAAGGGTTCATCTGGGTGCGGGGGAGGCTATATGAAACGATCCCACCATGCTACCTCTGGCCCCTGAAAGGAGGATCCCACCGCACATTGGA
>DASQZK010000126.1:0-2898 GCA_035638735.1 Bacteroidales bacterium | reverse complement strand
TTAACCGCGGCTGGTCTGAACCACACCTGGTCTCTTACATGGAAAGTCACGATGAGGAGAGGCTGATGTACAAGAACCTCACTTACGGGAACGCGTCAGGCGATTATGATATCACGGATTTTTCAACGGCGCTGAGAAGGGTTGAAGAAGCTGCGGCATTCTTTTTCACCGTTCCCGGTCCGAAGATGATCTGGCAATTTGAGGAAGTAGGGTATGACTATTCTATCGATTACAACGGCAGAACAGGCAACAAGCCTATCAGGTGGGATTATGTTCCCTGGCGGAACCGGACTTTCGCCGTATTTCAGACATTAATAAAACTACGCCGGGAACAACCGGTATTCAACACCAGTGATTTTACAATGAATGTAGCCGGGCCTTTCAAGCAAATTGCACTTAACGACACATCAATGGATGTATGCATCATAGGTAACTTTGACGTCATAAACCAACAGGGAGACCCGTCCTTCAGCAGAACCGGAACCTGGTACGATTACTTCACGGGCAACATCCTGGAGGTGACCGATGTGAACACACCGATTGAACTGGAACCGGGAGAATATCACATTTATACTACAAAGCCATTGAAAACGCCCGATCTGCCACTTTCTGTTTTCACACCTCCCTCCCGGATGCAAAAAGCGGAGGTTTATCCTAATCCCGCTGTCGATAAGGTTCATATCCAAACGCAGACACGCATGGGTCTTATCGAGGTCTACGATCTCTCGAACAGGCTTGTTAAACGCATTTCACCCGGCTGTACTGACTATCCGCTGGATATCTCCGGATTAACCGGCGGAATCTATATCCTAAAAATAAAAACGTTGGAAGGCTTCTCTGTGTGTAAGGTGGTTAAGCAATGACTTTTATTATGTTAAAATTTGGCATGGGGATGGGGTGATTGCATTTTCCGGGCTTTTTTAGCCGGGTGGGTCCCTCCCCCGCCATCCGGCACTCCTTGCCCTTCATCGCTTCAGCACCCCCAATCTCAGCGTCCCTTTTTCTGCATTTTGACGAAAAGTTATGAACATCCGCTAAACACCCCGTGGCACGGAAATTTTAAGTTTTCCGAGTACCAAACCTCTAATATCGCAAATACTCATTCCGGTTTATGGCTTTTTGATGAATGCCACTGAAACATCCGTTTTTTTATGTCACTGCAGAAATATTTCAGCGAAATGTTGTATAGAAATCCCCCTCTCATGAATGGACAGGCTGTTTATGCTTGGCAGACAGCATTTACGGTTAAATAATCCACATTTGTGCAGAATAATATTAAATACTGAACATATCAATGATACATATCTACAGTCCCCACGTGCAATAAATGTTATTCCCTCTCTCTGCCTTACCGATAAAAATTCTATTTTAGATGCCGCGGTTTTGACCACCAAAATATCAACCCACTTATGAAACGATCTAAACTATTTTTTACAGCTTTTTTTGCCCTCTCTCTTTTATTATACGCATGTTCCGATGGGGGCACCCCAAAATACCAGCGCGCTGACCTTCCTGTTGAACAAAGGGTTAACGATCTGCTGAAAAGAATGACTTTAAAAGAAAAAGTACAACAACTCATTCTCCAGAACAGTTCAGGTTTCTGGCAAAATGATAACAAACTGAATACAGCATTGGTTAATAAGGTTCTGGCCGATGGTGCAGGCATGGTATCGCCACCCGACATTTCGCTTTCACCGCGGCAGATGGCCATCCGTATAACTGCACTCCAGAAATACCTCGTTGAAGAAACCAGGCTTGGAATCCCTGCATTTATTTACGGTGAAGGCCTCCATGGCTACGTTGGTGCACAGGCTACCAGTTTTCCGAATCCGCTGGCACTGGGTAATACATGGGATACCGCTTTGATAAGGAAAGTCTATTCAACAGTAGCCGTGGAGATGCGAAGTCGTGGTGTGAACCAGGTCTTGTCGCCCGTATTGGGATTAGGCCGTGAGCCACGTTGGGGAAGGATTGAGGAAACGTTTGGTGAGGATCCTTATCACGTGTCACGAATTGGTCTGGCTGCCATCCAGGGTTTCCAGGGAGCAGGCACAACGGGGAAAATAGCCCCCGGTCATGTGGCTGCCACGGCTAAACATTATGCTGTACACAGCCAGCCTGAAGGCGGCCGCAATGTGGCACCTGGAAACTACTCTCAAAGGGTCATCATGGAAAACTTCCTGCTCCCGTTTGAGACGGCGGTAAAGGAAGGTCATGTAAGTTGTCTGATGGCCTCCTATAATGAAATAGACGGCATCCCTTCGCATGCAAATCCCTGGTTGTTACGGGATATTCTGAAAAAATCATGGAAACATGCCGGGTATGTTATCGGTGACCTTGGCGGTGTAGAGGACCTCTTTACGCTCCATCACGTGGCTGTCGATTCGGTTGAAGCAGCACGGACAGCCCTCAGCGCGGGTGTCGACCTTGAACTGATAAAGGGTAATGGCTGTTATCCCAGTCTGGTTGACCAGGTGGGTAACGGACTTATGGATGAAAAACTCATCGATGATGCAGTGAGACGGGTCCTGAGGGTAAAATTTGAACTGGGTCTGTTTGAAGATCCCTATGCTGACCCTGATAAAGCAGAAAACCTGGCTAACAATAAAGAACATTCGGCCCTGGCAGAGAAAGCGGCTGAAGAAGCGGTGGTCCTTTTAAAAAATGAAAATAACCTCCTACCTCTTGATCCCGGCAAAATCAAGATGATGGCAGTCATTGGCCCCAATGCCGGTGAAGTTCACCTTGGCGGGTATTCTTTCGAACCGAGGCAAGGTACAGGCATATTTGAAGGTATTAAAAAGTATGCACGCGGCAAGTTCAGGGTAAGGTATGCCCATGGTTGCCAGATCACCGATGGTGGTGCGGCTTCATTTTGGGATGATGGCAATCCGGTTT